>QNEY01000202.1 GCA_003645385.1 Gammaproteobacteria bacterium
ATACATATCTAATTAATAAAAATTGCGTAAAAATAGTTTGGATGGAAAACATGAGTTTGCACTTTCAGATAGGGCAACTTCTGATGTGCAATAATTATTCCAGACTATTTTGGATGTCAATAAAAATGAAGACAAATAATTTTTACCTGCCAAGTCTGGTAGAGCAGCGTCTTTAAAACCAGACCTGCCAGGTTAAAACAAAACCTGGCAGGTCAATCGCAGCGTCCAAAACTTGATTTTGACCTGGCAGGTTTTCTTCCTGCCAGGTCTGGTTTAGTTGTAGAATTTATTTCATGTACGTTCCTTAGCACAACTACTTGAAGCATTCCCCAAGTTTCAAGCGGAGTCGGATGGCAACTGCTTGCTTCGGAAAGCCTGATAAGTTTGACCGACAATTTGTTTTATAGGGGTGCCGAGATGACCAGTTTTGGTAATTTTGGTAGGGCGAAATGGGAATTAACCATTTCATTATTTTTGACCTTATGTTGATTGAGGAATATCTTAATGAAACCAATTAAGAAAAATCTTATCCAAGCGGTCCTTTGGTTAATGCTTGGTTTAGTACCACAACTTGCTTGGGCAGAAGTGCCTAATGTGATCAACTATCAGGGCTATCTAACGGATAGTTCAGGCGATCCATTGGAAGGGACAGTGAATGTCACTTTAACGTTTTGGAATGCACTGAGTGGTGGGACTGCTATTGGTTCACCAAAGTCATATACGAATGTTAATGTGAACAATGGTGTATTTAGTCAAAACGTAAATGTGAGTGACATCACATTTGACCAGTCCGTTTATGTAGAAACGACGGTTAATGGAGAAACATTGGCTCCCCGCCAACTTATAACCAGCGTTCCTACTTCCCATCTTACCAAGCAAGCAGAGCAGGATCAAGATACATTAGCCGGGTTGAATTGTGCCAAAGATCAAATACCCAAATGGGATAGTAGTACTTGGACATGTGCTGATCAGGCGCAAGGCTCTCAAAACGGTAGTAAACTTCCAGCACCTGATTATGATAGTGGCTGGTTCACAATGAAGTCACAAGCTGGTACTGCCTCCTTCAAAGAACTCACTCATGGTTTGGGTGTATATCCCTCTTTAGTAAAAGTGCTTGTTAAAGCTGTTGATGGTGAGAATAACGGTTTTATATTTGAGGGAATGGGATCCGCACAAAATGACGATGATACTAAATTGACGCATCATGGTGGAGTAATATTCGCTTATAATGATTGGCAGGTACGCCTTTGGGCACCTGATAAAAACAATAATTATAAACTGGGTCGAATAATCAATGTTTATGATGGTTGGGGAGGTGAAATGCATACTCAACAATCTACAGAAGCACTTGTTAAAGTCAAAGCGTGGAAATAACCATTCCCTTCTTGTGCCTATGGTAATAATTTAGTGTTGCTGTAGGCATTATAAATGGGAATGATAAAAGCGTTTCATTTTCGAGGATATTTATACATGAACATTATCAAAACAACACATTTAATACTGTTATCAGTATTTTTTGCACTTGTTGGTAACTCGGCAATTGCCGAACAAACGAGTGCCAGCTACCGCATTGTCAATCAAGTGCTTCCCGCCGGTGGTGGTTATCAAACCTCCACTGGTTATTCCCTGTCCTCAGTTATAGGTCAAGCTTCTCCGATTGGCGAATCTTCTAACAGCAATTATTCATTTGCTGGTGGCTTCCTTGCGGGAGAAAAAACGGATGTTGCCCAACCGGTTGATTTGGTAACGACAGTTGGTGCTTCTCCAATATGTCCAGATGAACCTTTTGATGTCACGTTCAAAATAATAGCGACATCAACCCAACCGGTAGAAAGTGTCCAACTCTATTTGAAGTTTGACCCTACCATCTTGAAGGTCAATAAGATTTCCAATGGAACAGCTTTGGATTATGTACTACAAAAAGGCGTGAGTGAAACTGGTTATCTAAAATTTGTATCAATGAGTTTCATTAACCCACCACAAACAGATGCTTTTGATCTGATGACGGTGAGTTTTACCGCCCTGCAAAAAAGTGTTGAGACATTGTTGCAAATTAATACTGACAATAGCAACTTAATATCTCAGGGAAACTATCTACCTCTCAAAGCCAATGATACAAATCTTGTGATTGGTAATTGCCTGAAATGTATTGTTGATTTGCAAGGACGGGAGGCGAAACCACATGAGAGTTGGATCACCACATTGGATATTCATACTGACGAAATTCAGTCAATTATCACTGATGACAGTGGAAATTGTTATTTGCCAACCACAGTATCACCGGGAAATCACTCTTTCTGTGTCAAAAATTCCCATACTTTGGCGAATAGAATTGGTCCACCAATCAATGATAATGGGATAATTGATTTAGGTATCTTGTTAGAAGGAGATGTGAATGATGACAATGAAATTAACCAATCAGATCCATTAGCCCTCAAACAATCACTTGACAAGTGTATTGGAGATGATGGTTATAATACCAATGCAGATTTTAATGTTGATGGTTGTGTGAACAATACCGATATTGCTATTGCATTTGGAATCAACGGTAACTTTGGCAAACATTCAGTATGTGGTTGGGATAACAACACCAATACTTTGCGAAGGGGACAACGTCGTGGTAATCGTGGTGCCGTTACTTTGAGTACTACAGAAATTCCGGCCAGTTTAGCAGTGGGTAATTCCTTTGATATGGCGATTCAAGTCAATGCTGGTGAATCACAACCTATTGATATAACAGCCGTCTATCTCAACTTTGATCCAAAACGTTTACAAGTTAATAAGCTGACTGCGAGTGAAAGTTTTGAATATGTACTACAAAGTAACTTCGATAATAGTACAGGTGAAATTGACTTTGCAGCAATCTCATGGAGAAAAGCATCTCCTAAAGGTAGCTTTACATTGGTAACTGTCAATTTAACTTTACTAGATGAAGGTGGTGCTGAAAGTCTGTCCTTTAATACCTCTGAACATCGGGAAACTATAGCTATGTCTGAAGGTAAATCGGTGACATCACCAGAAAACGTGGGCGAAGTGGTCATTGAAAAAATAGTGGATAATGGCGAGCCGGTGACTGAAGATGATTCAGAGGATGAACCAGAACCAAATACTCCAGATGATTTGGATGATGGTGAAGAAGAACCTGGGATTGAAGAACCCGCTGGTAAATATACTACTTCTGGTATCATCAACGACAAAGCAGGTAATCCCGTTGTTGGTGTCACGGTACAAATCGGTGATAAAACCATTGTAACTGATGAAGCCGGTAATTGGGAAATTACTGAATTGCCTGAAGGTGAATATACCATTACAGCTAGTAAAGATGGCTATACCTTTGAACCAGCTCCAGTGAACTTAACGGGTGATGAAACTTCATTGCAAGTGACATTGGTTGTTCTGTCTGAACCTGTAGAAGACAGCAATTATACTACTTCTGGTACCATCCGCGACAAAGCTGGCAATCCAGTTGCAGGTGTCACGGTACAAGTCGGCGATAAAACTGTTGTCACCAATGAAGCAGGTGATTGGGAAATCACAGGCTTGCCAGAAGGCGATAACTATACCGCTACCGCCAGCAAAGATGGCTACACCTTCGCACCCATCGAGTTTGCGCTCGGTAATGACGAGTTCAAACAAGAAGTGGTTATGAAGCCCTTATCCGCCCTCAACGTAAAAGTTGTCGCGGAACAAAGTGCTCCAAAACAAGGTGAAAACATAACCTTTATTGCCACCGTTACCAATGGGGGTAGTGAAACCGCAACCGGTGTTGCCTTAAGTAATGTATTGTCAAGTGGCAGCCTAGTTTCTATTGAAGCATTGGATGGCGGCGAATGCGATGCAGACACTGTGATATGCACCTTGCCAGACTTAACAACGGGCGCGACTGCCAAAGTAAAACTGGTGGTTAGTAACTCAGCTGCTAA
>QNEY01000203.1 GCA_003645385.1 Gammaproteobacteria bacterium
ATATAACCGTACGTTACAAAAGTATGTTTATGGGTCCCCAAAAATAGGTACGAAATGAATATTTCACAAAAAAATAAAGAAGCATTAAAAAACCCGTGGATGCTAGGTATCTTACTGTTTGTGGCTACGTTTTTAACAGCTAATGCTATCTTTATTTATCTTGCATTTAAGTCGCCACCAAATTTAGTTGTTGAAGATTTTTATGAGCGTGGTGAGCGTTATGAAGAAACTCAGAAACAAATTGAACAGGAAAAAGCGTTAGGTTGGACTGGACTGTTAATGGTTCCAACAAAAACACGAGTCAATCAAACTCAGACTTATGAAGTATTAATACAAGGTAAGAACTCTGTAGCGTTAAATTTGGATTCAGTTATTGTGAATGCGTATCGTCCATCTGATGCTAATGCAGATTTCTCAGTAAATATGTCCTTACAGGCGCCCGGTAGATATACCGCTGATTTGACATTTAACCTGCCTGGAATTTGGGATTTGATTGTGATCGCTAAACAAGGTGATCAAGAATTTCTAGTTACCAAGCGGGTCTCTATATATCCATAAGTACTTTTTTATAAGGAATAAGTATCTCCTTGTGATATCGTATGTGCTTGTTTATTTTAGCTGTATAGAATCTTGTCTAAAAGTTGTTATCACTGCGGTTTACCCGTTGAACAATCAGGTAGTTTTACAGAAAATGTAGCTGGTGAAGAACGCGAGTTTTGCTGTTTTGGTTGTCAGACAGTCTGCCAGACAATTCATAATGCCGGATTGCAAAGTTTTTATCAGAAAACGCCTGAAGGAAAGACTTTAGCGCCACCTCCAGAAGCACCCTCAGAACTTAAATCATATGATCTGGATGAAGTTCAGTCTGATTATGTCGATACTTTGGATGATGTACGTACAATACATTTATTAGTTGAAGGTATTCATTGTGCTGCATGTGTCTGGTTAATAGAGCACTCATTAGCAAAACAACAAGGTGTTATTGCCGCTGAAGTAAATTTAACTTCAAAACGTTTAAGGTTAAAGTGGGACAATAGTGTCACTGCTTTGTCAGTTATTCTCCACGCCTTAGGTCAGATTGGTTATGCCGCAATTCCTTTTGATCCTGAAACGGCTGAAGGTATCTTAGCTCGCAAACATCGCAGCTTACTTTATCGAATGGCATTTGCCGGATTTGCGATGATGAATCTAATGTGGATTTCAATTGCACTGTATTCTGGGGCAGATCAGGGTGAATTCAGAAACTGGTTTCACTGGATTAGTTTATTAATTGCAACACCGACATTATTGTATGCTGGTTATCCATTTTTACGAAATGCATGGTTAGGCCTACGCCGTCGATATTTGACTATGGATTTGCCGATTGCGATAGGTGCAACTGCAACGTATTGTTATTCGACCTATGTAACTGCTACAGGCTCAGTCAGTGGTGAGGTTTATTTCGATACAGTAGTTAATTTCTTGTTTGTAATTCTTGTCGGACGTTACCTCGAGGCGATATCTAAGCGTGAAGCATTATCTGCTACACGTAGGTTATTAGAGTTACAGCCAAAACTAGCGACAGTTATTAATGATGGTCAGCCTAAAGTTGTACCTATTCGATCGGTAAAAATTGGTGATTTATTACTGGTTAAACCGGGTGAGAAGATTCCAGTAGATGGTGTGTTAGTAGATGGTCAAAGCGCTGTTGATGAATCAATGTTAACAGGCGAGTCTTTACCTGTAGTGAAAAAACTCGAAGATACTGTTGTTGCTGGCAGTATTAATGGTGAAGGTGCGTTCACAGTTCAAGCTCAGCAGGTTCTTCGAAACACTGCCTTGGCTAAAATTGTTTCCCTAATGGAAGATGCTCAAGCCTCCAAAGCACCAATTCAATGTACTGCTGATCGAATCGTACCCTGGTTTGTTGTTGTAACGTTGTCGTTGGCAGTTATTACCTTTATTTACTGGTATCAGTTTGATTTCGAGAAGGCCTTATTAGCTGCCACATCGGTGCTAATTATTACCTGTCCCTGTGCATTCGGTCTAGCGACCCCAATGTCAGTTGCTGTTGCTACTGGTGTGGGTGCGAATAACGGTATTTTAATAAAGCAAGGCGCTGCCTTAGAACTGTTATCTCAAGTCACTCATTTTGTGTTCGATAAAACGGGTACCTTAACTGAAGGGAAGTTGCGAGTTGTTACTATTGAAACCACACCTGAAATATCAGATGATAAGTTACTGTCTATGGCCGCATCAATAGAACAACGCTCTGAACATGGTATAGCAAAAGCAATTACTGAGGTGGCATCAGAACGTGGTCTAGACACGCTGCCAATTACAGACTTTTTGTCTTCTCCGGGACAAGGTGTTCAAGCACAATTTGAAAAACAGCATGTTATTGTCGGAACACAAAGCTGGTTATCCGAACAAGGTATCCAAGGTACTGAACACTGGAATCAACGTGTGTCAGAGTTAGAACAACAAGGTATCAGTTGCATATTTGTAGCAATAGAAGGTGTCATGTCAGGTTTGATAGGTTTAGCCGATCAACTACGTTCAGATGCTCAAGCTATGGTTGCTAATCTTCAGCAACAAGATATTGCGGTGACAGTATTAAGTGGTGATAGAAAATCTGTTGTTAAAACTATTACAGCAAGTTTAGGTGATGTAGAACGACAGGCAGAGGTATTGCCTAAAGACAAGGCCGATGTGGTTAGAAAATTGCAACAACAAGGTGCTATTGTTGCCATGGTTGGTGATGGTGTAAATGATGCTCCAGCCTTGATTCAGGCCGATGTAGGTATTGCATTGGCATCAGGTACTGATGTTTCAATTGAGAGTGCTGATATCGTATTGTCTCATAATGAATTGCACAAAGCATCTGAGGCAAAGCAATTAGCAAGTCGAACCTTACGCACGATCAGGCAAAATATTGTATTATCCATCACTTACAATATTATTATGGTACCACTGGCTATGATGTCATTGGTTAGCCCATTAGTTGCAGCACTAACGATGCCAATAAGTTCATTGTTAGTGATTGGTAATGCTGCCAGAATAAGGCGTTTCTTTAAGGAATAACGCGATGGAAGTCATCTATGGATTGTTGCCAGGCATGTTATTGCTAGGGATTATAGGGGTAGCAGTGTTCTTTTGGGCGGTACGTAGTGGACAGTATGATGATATGGATGGAGCCGCAAACCGGATATTAATGGATGATGAGCCAATGCCGTCTGAGCCTGAAGACAATAATCCTCAAAACAAGCTTAATGATCAAGATAATGATAAATAGAATTAGTTATTTAATTTTATTGTTTATGATTTCGTCAGTATCACTGGCAGGCGACCCAATAAAAATTGGTATGTCTACAGCTTTAACAGGCCCTTCTGCGGCATTGGGCATTGATATGCGCGTGGGTATTGAGAGTTTTTTTGAAGGTGTTAATAAACAGGGTGGTGTAAACGGGAAACAATTAGAGTTAATTGTTCAAGATGATGGTTATGAGCCTGAACGTGCGGCACTAAATATGCGAGCATTAATTGATGAGTATGAAGTGCTGGCTGTTATTGGTAACGTCGGAACACCAACCGCAATAGTGACAGTACCCATTGCTGAAGAAAAGAAAACGTTATTATTTGGTGCTTTTTCAGGTGGGAATGTCTTAAGGCCAACACCTAGCAGCCGTTATATTATTAATTATCGGCCCAGTTATGCTGAAGAAACAGCAGAAATGATCGATGGATTAATGAAGGCAGGTATCGAGCCACAACAAATCGCTTTTTTTACTCAGCGTGATGGTTATGGGGATGCCGCTTATCGTGGTGCAGTGGATGCGTTACACAAACAGGGCTTTGAATATACTGATCGACTCGTACATGGCCGGTACACACGTAACACACTGAACGTTGAAGATGCAGTTGCAGCTTTATTAGAT
>QNEY01000204.1 GCA_003645385.1 Gammaproteobacteria bacterium
GAATAAATCACCCAGTGCCTGTTTTGGGATGAGTAAATCAGCAGCAGCTTTATTTTTACCCAGACTATCTTGCAATACTTTCGCTAACACATGAGCAGAAGCTTGATCGATGGGTGTATTGAGGGTGGCTAGACATAACGGTTCCCACAATTGCCTGATAAGGCGCTGAGATTGATTAGTTTTAAGTAACCATTCACTTACGGTTATATCTTTTTTAGATAGCAGTTTTGGTATGTGTGACTGTAACCAAGCAACCTGATAAAATCCGGATAGCCCTACACTTTTAATAAGGTTCCATGCTAAGGATAATGGCCATGGAAGCCAGCTTTTAGCAGATAAATGTAATGGTTGAAACTGATTATCCTGAATGGTGATATCAATCGGTAATCGATGAAACACTTCGTTTGGCGAGATACCTATTAACTGCATTATTTCCAACATTTGTTGATAAGCGCCAATCATCATATGTTGGCCGTTATCAATAGTGTGATCTTGCCAATCAACGTTGCGAGCTCGCCCGCCTAATTTTTTAGCGGATTCGATTAAATGAACTGGATGACCTTGTTGGCTTAAGGTGATTGCCGCTGCAAGTCCGCTCCAACCACCACCAATTATTAAGGTTGTCATTGGCTCTTACGATGAAGATGCTTTTCTTTGCGAGCAGTTCGCCAGGCAATCCATAATTTTCTAACGGGTGTCAAAGAAACACGATGTTGCAATACTTGAAAATCATCCTGTTCAATTTCATCTAAAGTAGCTTGGTAGATTGCTGCCATGATTAAACCGGTACGTTGGGTATAGCGATCACTGTCAGGCAATGCTTGCATAGCTTGTTGGTAATATTGCCGTGCCCTAGCTGTCTGAAATTTAAGCAGTTCAATTAACTCTGGACTGGATTTCAGATCGAGCAGATCGTCGGCTTTGACATTGAATTGTCGTAATTCATCTTGAGGTAGATAAATCCGTCCACGTTCTGCATCCTCACGGACATCACGAATGATATTGGTGAGTTGTAATGCCATGCCTAAGTTTTCAGCATAGTTAAGTGTTTTGCGATCTTGATAGCCAAAAATCTCTACCGATAATAAACCGACAACACTGGCAGCCCGATGACAATATAGAGCAAGATGTTTGAACTCTGAATATGAAAACTGTTCTAGATCCATTGTCATGCCATCAATAATTTCCATGAAGTATTCTTCGTGTAAATCAAAGTTTTGAATGGCTGTTTGTAGTGCTTTACCTACTGGGTGTGAGGCTTCACTTTTGAATGTACGTTTGATTTCCTGTCGCCACCACTCTAATGTGGTGCGGGCAACTTCTGGTTCATGTGCTTCATCAACAATATCATCGACTTCACGGCAAAAAGCATAGAGAGCAATGATTGCTTGTCGCTGTAGCTCAGGTAGAAATAGAAAACTATAATAAAAGCTGGAACCACTTTTTGCGGCTTTATCCTTACAGTACTCATCAGGAGTCATCGCTGAAGTCTCTCTACGATGTTGTCATGCTGCAAATGTGATTCGATGATTTCATCAATATCTTCCTTTGTTTGATATTGATACCAAGTCCCTTCGGGGTAAATTACTAACATCGGTCCCAATGCACAGCGATTTAGGCAACCTGCATTATTTACACGGATTTTTTTTAAGCTCAGCTCTTTGACACGTTGTTTGGCATAGTCTCGTAATGATTGCGCATCATGTTGCTGGCAAAAATCCCTGCCATCATTGCGTTCATGAGTGCAGAAGAATAAGTGATATTGATATATTTCAGCCATAAAATTGTGGGCTTAATCAATAACTACGGTTTATAGCAAAATCTGCCAAGCCAATCAGGGCTTGTTTGTAATCTGAATCAGCAATGCATGAAAGAGCCGATTTTGCTTGTGCAATTTCATTTTGTGCTGCCTGAGCGGTGTAGTCTATGGCGCCAGTCTGTTTAATAATACTGATAATGTCATCAATTTTATCGCGCTGACCTTGTTCAATGGCTTCGCGAATAATTTGTGATTGTTGCGCATTTCCCTGACGCATTGCATTAATAAGTGGCAGAGTAGCTTTGCCTTCAGCGAGATCATCGCCAATATTTTTACCAATAGTGTCACTTGATTCGCTGTAATCTAGTAAATCATCAACTAATTGGAAAGCACTACCAAGATGCATGGCATAGTTAGTCATAGCTTGTTCGACTTCAGGGTTAGCTTGATTAATGACAGCTCCAAGTTGACCAGCCGCTTCAAAAAGTTTGGCAGTTTTATGATGAATAACTTCAAGATAGCTTGCTTCGGTGGTGTCTGCATCATTGCAATTGAGTAATTGTAAAACCTCACCTTCAGCAATGATGTTGGTTGTGTGTGACAGGATGGTCATCAAGCGCATGGATTCCATTTCCACCATCATTTCGAAAGAGCGGGTATAAAGGAAATCACCTACTAAAACACTGGCTTCATTACCCCAGAGATTATTAGCTGTTTCCTGACCACGGCGCATATCAGAACCATCAACGACATCATCGTGAAGTAAAGTTGCGGTATGAATGAATTCAATAATGGTAGCCAAGTTTATATGTTGTTCACCTTGGTAGCCGCATGCACGGGCACATAAAATCGCCAGTGCAGGGCGTAAACGTTTACCGCCACTATTAATAATGTAATGACCAAGCTGGTTGATCAATACGACATCAGATTGCAATCGAGATTCGATCATTGCATCAACTGCGGTCATATCATCTTGTATTAATGAATAAATGGATTGAATATCCACGAGCTATAAATCTACCTATAATAAGGGGCATTGAAAATGCGTACTTTCGCATGCAGGGCTGCGAATCGCAAATATTTCAATCAAGATTTGATCTCTTTGTGGAAAGGGGCTAAAATTGCCGGTCTTTTGTTGGGTTAATCCCAATAACTTACAATTATTTTTGGAGACAGCGATGTACGCTATTGTCGCGACTGGCGGTAAACAATACCGTGTTAAAGAGGGCGAAAAGCTCCGTGTAGAGAAATTATCAGCTGATACCGGCGATAAGGTTGTGCTAGATCAAGTCCTATTAGTAGGCGAAGGTGAAGAAGTCAAAGTTGGCGCGCCATATCTTAAAGGCGCGAAAGTAACTGCGACTGTAACTGAAAATGGTCGTGGCGATAAAGTTAAGATTGTTAAGTTCCGTCGTCGTAAGCATTCTCGTAGGACGATGGGTCACCGTCAGTCATACACTGAAATTGAAATCACTGGCATTAAAGCCTAAGAATACCGGATACAAGAGGATTTATAGAGATGGCTCATAAGAAAGCGGGTGGTAGTACTAGAAACGGACGTGATTCGGAATCGAAACGTCTTGGCGTAAAACGTTACGGTGGCGAAGCTGTAGATGGTGGTAACATTCTTATCCGCCAACGTGGTACACGTGTCCATGCAGGTCGTAATGTTGGTACTGGTAAAGATCACACATTGTTTGCAACAGCTGCAGGCAAGGTTCTTTTCGAAGTTAAAGGCCCTAAAAATCGCACCTTTGTTAGCGTAATTGCTGACTAAAATATTCTGTTAGCCCGATTTAGGGTGAGCAGTCAAAAGAGCCCTGCTTATGCGGGGCTTTTTTGTTTCTGGACATAAACTACTTAGTTCGCTGCTAAAATGCACCATTTCTGCGTTCGAAAATGGTCATTCACACGTGTGAATTCACATTTTTTGCCTTAAACTGGTAAATTTTAGAAGCAATCTGAGCAGTTACAGTACAAAATAGACTATTCGTAAAATCGTTACTTGGATAAATGACTAAAAACTAATGAAATTTGTAGATGAAGCAAAAATTACAGTTAGTGCGGGTGCCGGTGGTAACGGCTGCCTGAGTTTTCGTCGTGAAAAATATATACCTTTTGGTGGTCCAGA
>QNEY01000205.1 GCA_003645385.1 Gammaproteobacteria bacterium
GATTCTCACGATGGCTGACGACTGCCAAATGATTACCTACAGTCTGGACATAAGCTTGCAAAGCCTCATCGTCATAACGACCATACTGGGAAATTATTTTGGGGTGGTTAGTGCGACCTTGTTCAATTTCACTATCTTCGCTAAGCATAACAAAGTCATGATCGCCCGTAACTGGGTTTTGAGCACAACCTGCTAGGCTTAAAAACAATAAAGCCCCTGCTAACAAGCAGAGGCTTTGTAATTGTTTGCGACGCGTACTAGCTAGTACAAGCATGGCATTTTCATCACTACCAGACACATATAGTCTGGTTTTGATTATTTTCCGTATTTTTGACGGAATTTATCGACTCGACCAGCTGTATCCAACATTTTCTGTTTACCTGTGTAAAACGGATGACACTCTGAACATACATCTAAAGTCAGGGCGCTGCTGCGTGTAGAGCGTGTTTTAAATGTATTACCACAACTACAGGTAACATCGATCTCGTTATATTCTGGATGGATATCCGCTTTCATATCTATACTCATCAATTAATGTTTGGCTAAATCACAGTCCTAATCCAAAATCAGGACACTTAGAACCGGGCAATTTTACTGATCAAAGCCTATGACAGCAAGTTTTTATTTAAAGTTCTACAATACATCTACTTCTGTGCCACTAGTATCGCCTGATTACGTAATCCAACATCATGCCTACCTAATAAGGCATCCTCCCTATAAACGCGCACTTTCATTTGTGGAAATAACTGTAATAACTCATTATCTGATAATAGATAGTCAGGATTAGTTGGCCCCTGTTGACTTACTTTTTGCTGACAATATGTCTGATAAAACAATAATCCACCTGGTTTTATTGCAGCAAAGAGTGCGGGACATAACTCACGCTCAAGAAAAAAACTGACCACTAAAACATCAACACTATTAATAGTTGGTAGATACTTAGTCACATCTCGAACTTGCGCACTGACTTTCAAACCTTTTAAGTTAGCCGCCTCCTGTAATTGCTCAATCGCAACCGGTGAGATATCCCATGCTTGTACATCAAGCCCTGCCTCAGCTAACAATAGGGCATTTCCTCCTTGGCCACATGCCAAATCTAATGCAATACCATTTTCTGGCAATAAATAACTATTTTGTTGCAAAACTAATGATGGCGTCGGCTCACCCTCACGCTGAAGATAGATCCCATCCCATTTAACTTGAATATTCTTCATATATTTTTAGTAACTACTCAGCGCTTCCAAAATGCCGGCGTTAACACCACAAGTAAGGTGAAGATCTCTAGTCGACCCAATAACATGGCTACACATAACACCCATTTTGATGCGGAATTGATCTCACCATAGTTAGCTCCGACTCCACCTAAACCTGGTCCTAAATTATTCAAGCATGCTGTGACAGCTGAAAATGACGTCACAATATCAAGACCACTTGCCATCAAAAGCAGATACATAATGCTGAAACAAAATACATACAGAGCAAAAAAGCCCCATACCGCACCAACCACTTTTGATGGTAGTGCTTTATTATTAACCTTAATTGCAAATATGGCGTTAGGATGAATCAATCGTAATACTTCACGATAACCCTGCTTAAATAACAACATCACTCTGATGACTTTCATGCCACCACCGGTAGAGCCAGCACACCCCCCGATATAACTTGTCATCAATAATAGAATTGGTAAAAAACCAGGCCACAAATAGTAGTCTGTAGTAGTAAAACCTGCTGTTGTTCCTATCGATACTGTTTGAAAAATTCCTTGATGAATAGCTGTCCAAGGACTATCAAAAGTATGCATAAAATAAAGATAGGTTGAAGTGACCACTGATATCACTGCCAGAATTCCGAGATAGGTACGCACTTCCGAATCAGCCCAGTAATGACGAATCGAACGGTGGCGCCAAGCCAAGAAATGCAGTGCAAAGTTCATGCCTGCAATCAGCATAAACACTACGGTTATCATCTCTATTGTGGCACTATCAAAGAATCCGATACTGGCATCATGAGTCGAAAACCCACCAATTGCTACTGTCGAAAAACTATGGCCTATCGCATCAAACCACGTCATTCCGGCCCAATGGAAAGATACTGCACAACAAACCGTTAATGTTAAATAAATATACCAAAGTGCTTTGGCTGTTTCAGTGATTCTAGGCGTAAGTTTAGAGTCCTTCATCGGACCCGGTGTTTCGGCACGATAAAGCTGCATCCCCCCGATACCTAATAATGGCAATATCGCAACAGCTAATACCACAATCCCCATACCACCTAACCATTGCAAAAATTGGCGATAAAACAATACCGCTTTTGGCAAGTCATCTAACCCGGTCAGTACGGTCGCCCCAGTAGTCGTTAAGCCAGACATCGATTCAAACACAGCGTCGGTAAAAGACATCTCTGGTACTTGTGTCAGGAAAAAAGGTACTGCCCCAGATAGTCCTAAGGTAATCCAGAACATCACCACCACTAAAAATCCATCACGGATTTTTAATTCTTTACGATGCTTTCGTGCCGGAAACCAAAAGACTAATCCTGCAACAAATAACAACACAAAGGCGTATACAAACGCTTGGGTTGATCCATCCTGATAAAATAATGAAACCATGATCGGCGGTAGCAAGGTAAAACTAAACAGGCCCAATAAAATGCCTAATATGCGCTGTATAGTTAAAAACTGCATTAATCCGCCTGCTTAGTTAAGGAATTTATAATCAAGTCATGCATTCCTTCAATCAATCCGCCGATAATACGCCCACATCATCAGCATGAATAGTGATAATAATAATAGCGGCCATTGTCCCCATCTAACATAGGGCGTAGCACCTTGTCGTGGTTGAATATCGCCAGTCAAAACTGCTTGCTCAAACTGTGCTGTTTTAGCTTCCAAATCACCCTGATACCCAATCAATGCTGAAATACCATTGGTTGTCACCCTTAATACCGGACGCCCTGTTTCCAGCGCCCTGTTTTGTGAGATCTGCAAATGCTGGTGAGGTGCAAAAGAATCGCCATACCATGCATTATTAGTTGCATTAACCAATAGCGTTGCTTCAGGTACCCCAACAAGCACTTCAGTTGAGAAAGCATCTTCATAACAAACTGAGATGGCAACTTTCTGTCCTGCTACTTGTAATAATTCCTGCGACTGTGACCCAGGCCGGAAAGCTGACATCGGCAAATCAAAAAACTCAATCAAACCACGAAGCCACTCCAAGGGCATATAGTCACCAAAAGGCACTAAATGTTTTTTATGATAGAACCCTTCTGTAGAGCCCAAACTCATCATGCTGTTGAAATAGTGTCTGGAAGATCGCTCCATAACCGGCAGCCCCAGCAAAATATCTGTCTTATTTTTACGTGCCAGCTCCGCTAGGGGATCAAGATAAAATTCTCTCGCTTGATGATGAAATACTGGTACTGCATTCTCTGGCCACACAATTAAATCACTATCCCAATGCTGCTCTGTGCGGGTTTGATAAAGTGCCAAAGTTTTCATTAATTGTTCTTTATTCCATTTAATCTCTTGTGGAATATTTCCTTGAATCAGGCTAACTTTAATCTCATTACCTGAAACGTCTGTCCATGACACTGATTTAAGAGATTGACCTCCAATCCAGATAACCACCATTAATAATACTGGCCACCATCGTTTTGACTGCAAACTTGTTGCCAATAGTCCTGCTGAAAATGCCACCAATAGCGAAACACCCAATGCACCAATAATAGGTGTATAACCACTCAAAGCCCCATCAATCTGGCCAACGCCAACATCTAGCCACGGAAACCCTGTTAAAAACCAACCTTTAAACCATTCAAATAACACCCAAGATACTGGTATTAACAGCACAAAATCAAAA
>QNEY01000206.1 GCA_003645385.1 Gammaproteobacteria bacterium
AGACATTACTAATAATGCAGAGCTGTCATGTGTCTGTGTATGGGCTAAGTGCAGGCAGCTTGGCGTGATATCCGTGAGGGTTACGAATCTTGAAATTGTGGAAAGTCGTTCTGTTAAGGCCTGGGCATAATTCTTGTCTGTTTCCGCAAGATGAATGATTTCTTTGTCAAAATCTTCAGGGTATATGCGAATTGAATGAGTCCGCATTAATAATGCGTGACATTGTTTTTGCTGGCTAAACCACGCTAAAGCAGAGGCAATAAGTTGCTGTTTATCACGATTAATAACGATACTTTGAGGTTTACCATCCTGTTGATAGATTATTACCAGATAATCATGTTGTTGATTTGATATTTGTTGAAGAGGCAAGAGTGAAAAATCGATATTATTATCTGCCATTCGTAGCGAGTTTAATGCAGTTTCTGCTATTGAAGTTAGATTAAATGCTTTAATTCCTCCCTGCTCTGGGTTGTCATTTAACCAAAAAAGTGGACTATTTAGATTTGTGCTGTAGAGCCGTAAGTAATAATGACTGGCGAGATTAAATAACTCATTATCAAGATCTAAATGCTCAATTGTATTATGAGCTAATGTCCAGCGATCAAACCAAGCAGTGACCTTTTTATCGTCATCATGATCGCGTACTAAGATGGCATAAGTTCGTCGTTGATCATGTTCAACTTTGAGTAAAGTATAGTGTATTTTTGCCAGCACTTTAGACTGAGAATTTGTAATGAACTCTGGAAAGCTGACACTAATGCTGTCACCCTTTTCCAGAGTAAATGCACGTTTTAAAGTGATTCGAATGGCACTAGATGTGATGTCGATAGTGGTAGCATGATAGAGAACATCTGCCACATGTAATTCAATAGCTGTAACATATTGGATACGAGGTTCTTTACGCAATAAAAGCTGATCAAAAGCAATGTACTGCACACCATCTTGGCTACGATGTAAAATTGGTTGAGCTTCTTGTCGGGTATTGGCGATTGTTGCTTCATTTGTAAGTATTTTAAGTGCTTTGAACAAAGCTTCATTGACACCAATTGTATAACGACCATTAAATCGGTCAAGAAGTTGTTTAGCTAATAAATAGGCGCGGTCATCAAGGTAATGGGTCAGCCCCCCAAATGTATAGGCTTGGCACTCGCCAGCTACTTTGCCCCGAAGATCAATGATTCGATTGCACGCTCTATTGAGTCTTTGATGTTCATGTTGTCGCAGAAAGTCTTCGTTGCGAGTTGTGCTTTCTGAAATATCAGCCATAGTTAACTAGTTTAATTTATACTGTTTTCAGTAGGTGTTTTGGCGTGAATACTAAGCGCATGGATATCTTTTTCCATTAATGATTTAGCAGCATCATAAACCAAGCGGTGACGTTTTATTATAGATAGACCATTAAATTCATCGCTCAAAATTGTAATGGTAAAATGGCCGCCACCAGTATTACCAACATGGCCTGCATGTAAAGCACTGTCATCCTGAATATTGAGATAGCTGGGTTTTAATTGGGCAAGAGCAAGTTCTAATTTATTGGCAGTATCAGTCATGGCAATACTTTTTTAAAAGGTTTTACCACAATATTGGCATACACACCTGCTTCAATATACGGGTCGCTATCTGCCCACGATTGAGCTGCTGACAGATCAGTGAATTCAGCCACAACTAAACTACCACTGAAACCAGCTTCCCCCGGATCATTACTATCAATAGCTGGGTGTGGGCCAGCCAATACTAAACGACCTTGTTGTTGTAGTGCGTTTAAGCGTTCAAGATGGGCAGGCCGGGCTTGTTTCCGTTGATTTAAGCTATTAGTGACATCTTCACTAATAATGGCATACAGCATAGTTAATTATCCTCAGTAGATTTAGTCACTTCAATGGCATGCTTAGACAGGTAAATAGATTGACCAATGATAAACACTATAGTCAGGCCAAGTAGACCAAATAATTTGAAGTTAACCCATGTTGCTTCATCAAAGTTAAACGCTACATATAAGTTGGCAAGACCAGAACCGATAAAAAATAGCACCCACGAAATATTTAGCCGAAACCATACCGTAGTAGGTAATTGGATATGTTCTGCCATCATACGTTCAAGTAAGGATTTATCAGTGAATAGCTGAGAAAAAATGAAGGCCAGAGCGAATAACCAGTTAACAGCGGTAGGTTTCCATTTTATAAAGTTTGGGTTCTGTAGCCAAAGGGTGGCACCACCCAATACTAGAACAAGTACCAAGGTGATAATGTGAGATTTTTCGACTTTTCTGGTAAGCAGCCAAGTGATAGTTACTTGTAGAATCGAGGCTACAATCATCACTGCAGTAGCGACATAGATGCCTTTAATATCATATTCCTGCCCATCCCAGTGATAGATGCCACCACCAAACTTATAGGCAATAAAAAACAATACAATAGGTAAAAAATCAAAAAATAGTTTCATTATAGAATCTTGGAAGTTAAAGTAACAACGGGCATTTTAACGTAAAATGACTCAGATGACTTGTTATGACTTACATTCTCACTCAACTGCATCTGATGGCTCTTTAAGTCCAGAAGATTTGATTGCCCGCACCATTGAGCAAGGAGTGGATGTGCTGGCGTTAACAGATCATGATGGAACAGAAGGATTGGCAGAGGCGAAACAAGCAGTAAAAGATACAGACCTTACGTTGATTTCTGGCGTTGAAATATCAGTGACATGGGGTAAAAATACAGTACATATTCTTGGTTTAAATATTGATTCTGATACTGATAGCTTACAACAAGGCCTGACAAAATTGCGTGATTATCGAATAGGCCGAGCACAAGAAATTGCTAAGCGTTTGGATAAGTCTGGAATATCTGGTGCACTTGAAGGTGCTAGGAAATATGCATCTGACATAATGTTAGGTCGGCTACATTTTGCAAAATTCTTAGTTGAGCAAGGTTACGCAAAAAACATTAATGATGTGTTCAAACGATATTTGGTGAGAAATAAACCTGGTTATGTACCAGGAGAATGGGCAAGTTTGGCTGATGCAGTAAACTGGATTAATGAAGCTGGTGGTCAAGCAGTTATCGCCCATCCAGCACGATATCGGATCACAGCAACTAAATTACGGCGATTAGTTACCGAATTTAAGGAAATTGGTGGTGTGGGGTTTGAAGTAGTTTCGGGTAGGCAACATCCCGAAGAAATTAAAACTCTGGCACGGATAGCAGAACAATTTGAGCTCTTAGCATCCTGTGGTTCAGATTTTCATACTCCAGATAATACCTGGGTGGAATTGGGAAGACTGCCACCATTGCCAGAGAGTTGTGTACCTGTTTGGTCAACATGGGGTTAGGCGCTCCCTATGTTATAGTTCTCCGCTTTTAACGGATCGTATTCAAGGTTTTTCATGAGTCAGTTTTTTCATATTCATCCTGATAACCCACAAAAACGGTTAATTTCACAAGCGTGTGACATTATTCGTAAAGGTGGATTGGTGGTTTACCCGACTGATTCTGGTTATGCCTTAGGTTGTCATATTGGTGATAAGGCTGCGATGGATAAGATCCGTCGTATTCGCCAACTCGATGATGACCATAATTTCACTTTGGTATGTCGTGATTTATCAGAACTATCCACTTATGCCAAAGTAAACAATAGTGTTTACCGCGCTATTAAAGCACATACACCTGGAGCCTATACTTTTATATTGCCAGCGACCAAAGAAGTGCCCCGTCGGCTGCAACATGCCAAGCGTAAAACAATTGGATTACGAATACCTGATAACAAAATAACGTTAGCACTGTTAGAAGAGCTCGATGAACCTTTGATGAGTTCAACTTTGATTCTGCCCGATGAAGATA
>QNEY01000207.1 GCA_003645385.1 Gammaproteobacteria bacterium
ATGTTGTATTGGTGCCTGAGGTGTTTCATGAATTGAATCCGATTGGTACAGTTTTGGGTTATGACGATGCTGGTCGTGAAAAAGGTAATGCCGATAAACATGCTAAAGATGTGCACGGCTATGATTCTGATAATGTTGCGTTAATTGAGTTTGCACAACAACGAGACTGGTGCAATGGTCATATCGGTTCGATGGGCTATTGTATTGGTGGCCATTTGGCATTTCGTGCTGCATTACAACCTGAAGTCAAAGGTGCTGCGTGCTTTTATGCCACCGATTTACATGTTCAGGTTATTCCTAATAAACCCGGGCAACACAGCATGGAACGGTTGGATGATATTAAGGGTGAGTTATGTATGATTTGGGGTAAGCAGGATAATCATATTCCATCTGCTGGCCTTGCTAAAATTTATAAAGAATTAAACGAAACTGATATTACCTTCACGTGGCATGAGTTTAATGCTGGCCATGCATTTATGCGTGATGAAGGTGATGGTGGCCGTTATGATGCCCAAACTGCCCAGTTAGGCTATCAGTTAGCACTTAATTTGTTTAGTAGAACATTACGATAGTCAATTAAGCAAAATCAGGGGTTAGCCAATATGATTTTCTTGAAGTTGCCTTATGCAGATGGAGCTGTACCCTGTATCCGCTGAACACAGGCAGTAAAGGCATCATCATAGACCTCAGTCGGTAACGTTTTTGTTGGATGCAGATAAACGGTCTTCGCTATTACAAGTAGATCTTGTCGACCTTGACCATCTTTGTATATTTTCTTTATTTTATGCTCAAATTGAGGCCACTCATCACCTTCTTTTTGCCGGATCGTCTGAATTTCGCGTGCAGTACCTGCTTGATAGGCACAAGTTGTCATGGTTCCACGCTCCATTTCTTCAGCATAGATTGGTGAACTAAGAAGTAACACTAAAATAAAACTAGTTTTATACTGCATTTTATTTTCCTCATTAGAGTTAAAATATGAGAAGCATTCATCTTACCGTATATTAGAAATAAATGAGATCCCTCGTATGAACATAAAAATCGAAGTAGAAAATGTTCGCTGTTCTGGTTGTGCCAATACTATTACCAAGAAATTAACCTCGATAGTGGGTGTTAATCAGGTTGATATTGCTATTGATGATCAAATAGTCACTATTGAAACTGAAGATAAATCAATACGATCATCTTGTGTAGAAGCTCTTCTTGCAATGGGTTATCCAGAAAAAGGCTCAGTTGAAGGTATGCAAGCCCTGAAAGGCAAAGCTAAATCAGTGATCAGCTGTGCAATTGGAAAAGTTAGCTAATTATCAACCAGAAACGAGGAATGATTAACTAATGGCAATGGCAAGTGCTCGACATATTTTGGTGAAAACCAAAGAAGAGGCAGAGGAACTAAAGCAACAATTGGCTAATGGTGATGACTTTGCCAAACTCGCAAAAAAACACTCGATCTGTAAGTCATCGGCAAAGAAAGGTGGGGATCTTGGTGAGTTTCCACCCGGCAGGATGTTGAAGCCATTTGATAATGTTGTTTTCAAGAAACCAGTTTTGACGGTTCATGGGCCAGTTAAAACAAAATTTGGCTTTCATTTGATTGAGACTATTTATAGGACTTAGTCACTTGTTCCCGCCTTCGCGAGAATGACGGACGGCTTAGAATTCAGCCTCAACTTGAAAGTGCATTAGTTCTCTAGTGATTGGATGTGTAAGCTCTAACGTTTCAGCATGCAGATGCAAGCGTTCTGCTTTATTACCGTAAAGATCATCACCTACAATCGGTATATTTAAGCCTTTAATGTGAGCAGAATGAACACGCAGTTGGTGGGTTCGCCCTGTTATTGGGTAAAAATGAATCTTGGTTTGATTGTTTTTTCGCTCTACAACTTGCCATTTAGTTTGGGCTGATCTGCCATATTCATAACAAACCAACTGGCGAGGCCTATCATCTAAATCAACCCGAAGTGGCAAGTCTATAGTGCCCTCTTCTTCATTTAATACACCATCCAATAATGCAACGTATCGTTTTTTTACACTGCGATTAATGAATTGTTTTTGAAGATTTTTATGTACTTGTTTTGATAATGCAATGACCATCAACCCAGAGGTAGACATATCGAGCCTATGCACGATTAAAGGACCAGTTGCATTTGGATGGGCATGCTTCATCCGTAGAAAAACTGAGTCTTCTATATTTTTCCCTGGTACAGATAAAAACTCAGCCGGTTTATTAATCACCAACATGACATCATCCTGATAAACAATATCGATGGTTTTTCCAGTAGCAGGATTAGTTAATAATGGATTCTCATCTAGTTCGATGCCTTCAAGCATATGACCTAAAATAGGTTGGCATTTTCCAAGGCAAGCCGCATAGAAATTTAGATGCTTTCTAATTGCTGATTTAGGCGATATTCCCCACCAGAATTCCGCCATCGCTAATGGTTTCATCTCGTTGTTAAATGCGTAGTTTAATAATTTGGGAGCAGCACATTCCCCAGCTCCTGCCGGTGGAGTCTGCTGAGGCGTATCCTTGAAAAGTTCACCTAGGTTTTTGTGAACACCCTCTTTGTTCACAAAGCTGTATTGATCAAATAATTGTTGCTGTAATGCCGCTGACAAATTTTTACGCTTGTTTTTTAAATCCTTAATCTCAGTGGTCAGTTGGTTTAAATTAAATTGTGCTTTTTCAACTCTGTCGTCCCAATAAATGTTTAAATCACGTAGCTGGTTCTTTTGCTTGATACTTTGCTTACTTAACTGTTCTTTAACTTGTAAAAAGTCATCCGTATTCAACTCTATTTCAGCCGCTAGCCTTTGTTGTTTTCTAGTTTTCCGCCCATCAATCATGCGGATTCTATGCGCTGCTATTTGTTGTGTAGCAGTATCTTGTTCCGTATTTAATGCTGTTTCAAGTTCAGCAATTTTCGGGTTAGATCCTAAGCTTTTAATCTGCTCATTTATTTGATTTATTTCTTCTTGTCTGGCCATAAAGAAACTATCTTCAGCCAACATATCAAACACCGGCGGAACAAATCTTGGCAGATGATTTTTGTCAGCCAGCTTTCCTGAAAAAGCTGATAAATAGCCTATTTCACCCTGTTTGTTTTCCACCAACAGCACACCAAACATTTTGCCGATAGCTGTTTGTTTATTATCTGTAAGACCAAAATCATGTTGCCATTGGGTTTGTGTTTCAAGGTGGGCTTGTAACTCTTTTGCCGCTAATAAACACAAAGGATGAGGCTGGTAATAAAAAGGAAAAGTGAATCGTTCAGGCAAGGAATACCAGTCAATCGACTTTTTAAATGGTGTAAATAAATTTTCTGGCAGTGACATATTCTTGTCTATTGTAATGAATGCTATATTGTTTTGATATGAAAAAAATATTAGTGATCGGTTATGTCTGGCCTGAGCCAAATTCATCAGCTGCTGGCAGCCATATGATGTCGATCTTACGTTTATATATACAACAAAACTGGCAAGTTGAATTTGCGACCCCTTCACAGCCAACAGAACATATGATTGATTTAGAAAGTGAAGGTGTCTCAAGTAAAAAAATTGAGCTAAATTGCGATAGTTTTGATCGTTATATTGCACAATATCAACCAGATATCGTTATGTTTGACCGTTTTATGATGGAAGAACAATTTGGCTGGCGAGTTGAAAAGAATTGTCCCAACGCGCTTAGAATATTAGACACTGAAGATCTACAAACTTTACGTCATGCGCGTCATCAAGCCCATAAAGCTCAACACAAGCTCACGCAAGCCGCTCTGTTTGGTGATATTGCAAAACGTGAAATAGCAGCCATATTACGCTGTGATATCTCATTG
>QNEY01000208.1 GCA_003645385.1 Gammaproteobacteria bacterium
AAAGAATTTTGTAATTAATAAGTAGGAGAGAGGAATAGGTACCTAACTATCCCAACCTGCAATGGTACAGGTTGGGATCATGTAACTTTTTACTGATTGAAGTATTTATCCAAGTTATTCAAGCCTGCATCATAAATACCAGAAATAGTGCTTTCGGCTTCTTCATCACTGGCACCATTTGCATCAAAGCTTGAGCTCCATGTCACTGTAGATTTACCACCTTCTGCTGCTGAAACTGTAATTGTCGAGACATAATCAGAAACCGGCAATGGTGATTCAGTAATCGCATAAGTATAAGTTCTTAACGCATTATTATTAGAGACCAATTTTTCAGTAATCGTGGCACCATTACCTAATGTCAATAAACGCACTGCGCCTGCTGACTGACTATCTCCTTGTTTTAACTGGCTTTCAACAACAACCGGATGCCAGACATCAAGATGATTAAAATCACCAATCATTTTCCAGGTAGTTTCTGGGCTAGCATTAACGGTTACTTCTTTGCTAACAGTTAGATGACCGGCAAAACTGGCCATTGCACTAGTTAACAATACGACTGACACTGCTGTTTTAATCATTGTAGATAACATAATTTTTGTTCCATCCGATTAACAATAGGGAACTAAATTATGCTATTTGTTCTAGATTAACAAAATACCTATGAGGGATTAATCCTTTAGGATTACCTCCTTTAACTCATAGCTGATGAAGCACTTTGTTTAGGTCTTCGGGTTTGACAGGCTTCATCATAAATTGGCATCCTGCCTGTTCGACTAGTTTACGTACTTGTGAATCAGCAGTTCCCGTTATCATGATGACCGGAATAGCCTGCTGGTAGTGCTCTCGTATTCGAACAACTAAATCAAGTCCGGTTTCATTAATTAGTTGATAGTCGGCAATAATGACATCTGGTATCTCGCTATTGTTATCAAGTAACTGCTGCGTTTCTTTGCCTGATGCTAGACTTTCTATTCGGCATTGCCACGACTGTAATATTTTTTCTAAGCCATAACGTATTGTCTCGTCATCCTCAATAACCCATATCAACTTATTGATTGGAGACTGCTGTTTAATGATTTGTATTTCACCAATTAAAGCAGGATCGCCATAAGGCACATCAACATAAAAAACCGACCCTTTGCCTAGTTGCGAATGCATGCCCATGTTCAGTTCTAATAAATTAGATGCTTCTTGCACGATGGAAAGCCCTAATCCCAAACCTTGGTCTGATAATTGTTTTGCTTGTTTTTCTCGATAAAACGTCTCAAACACCTTGTTTTGTGCATCCTCTGTCAAACCAATTCCTGTATCTAACACACAAACTCGAATATGTTCCTCTAATCTTCTACAGCCCAGTAATACTTTGCCATTTGGTGTATACCGAAAAGCATTGGATAATAAGTTTAATAAAATTCGTCCCAATAATATTTGATCCGTTACTACACAAGCTGATGTTTCCACGCTGGAAAAAGATAACCCCTTCTCATTGGCTTTCGCTTTAAAGTCAATCACCAGTTTGTCTAATACATCTTGTAAATAAAAGTGTTTCTTCTTAGTAGGCAACTGATTTGATTCTAATAAACTAATGTCTAACAAGCTGATAAACATAGTATTCATGCCATCTACTGCCGCAAGTATATTGTCAATTAGTTGGGTTCGTTCAGCTTTATTCTTACTATCTTTTAACAAGGTCGTTAATAAACCGATAGTGTGTAATGGTTGCCGTAGATCATGGCTTGCAGCTGTTAATAAGCCTGACTTGGCTCGATTAGCTTTATCCGCTTTTTGTTTAAGCTGTTTTTGAATATCAAGCTGTGTCTCAGTACCGGCTAAATCAGTAGATAGTTGAGCAAGTTGTCGAGTTTTAATCAATGAGATAAACAAATAAAGTGTCAACAACAAGGTAATTAAGCTGCCAGCAATTAAACCCAAAAAAGGAAGCCATGATGCTGTGCTCACCAACATGCCAGTATTAGGAAACACCACCATTAACCACTGTTGATCTGCCACATTAAGAGCATAAGTCCAATGTGCCCGACTTTGTTGTTTAACCTGTTCAACAGTGCTTAATTGTTCTGTAGATGAATAGAGGACTTGCTGGTTAGCCGTATTAGCATCGTATAAAGCAATATCAAGTTGTTGGTTATCTGCTAAAAACACATCCTCAATCAATGCTTGAATGTCATAATTCCCTACAACAAAACCGGCAAGTTGCTGCTGACCCAATTTATTTTTATCAAACACAGGGTGAAGTGCCTGAAAGCCATAAAATTGCTGGCTACCAGCATACAAGGAAATTCGCTGTGTTATTGCTGTGGTTTGTATTCGCTCAGCTTTTTTCATCACCCGCTGTCTAGATGCAATTGAGGCTAAATTCAATCCAGCTTTCATACTGCCATTATCTGGAGAGATAATAGCTTTTATAGGAAATGATGCTTTCTTTTGACTCACAGGTGTCGGCATGCCATGACCTGTAACCTCATAAACAGAAAAATTAGGATCTTCCTGTCTCATTTCAGCTTCAAATTGTGCAATATTTTTACCTAGGACTTTGGGTACCCATCCTAGTGCCACCGTACCTGAATGATATTTAGTATCTGAAGCAATATAACTAGCGAGTTGTGATCGAGACACATCACCTGCTGCATAATAAAGCCCTGCAATCTCAATTAAAGAATCGAGTGAAATATCTATATTTGTTTGAACTTGCTTAAGCTGGGCTTCAGTGTGTTGCTGCGTTTGAAGATACGATCGCTCATTAGCAATAGTCTGTAGCTCCACAAAACCGGCTATTGATAGTACAAAACCCATGGCCAGTACCAACAATGCAATGATAGCTTGCGTACGTACTTTCTTATCTTCAAATAACTGCTTTAAATTGATAGTTTGTGAATTCATTAGTTTCAGGATACATCTGTACGTGAAATTGCTCTATCATCATCACATGAAAATTCTTATTGCTGATGATCATGAACTCTATCGAGATGCACTTTCAATATTAGTTCAGCGCCTAGAAGAGCCTACAAAGATATATCTTTCAAGTAATTACACTGATTTATTGCAACTTGCTCAGTCTGCTGATGACTGGGATCTAATGTTGGTCGATCTCAATATGCCCGGCTTAAGCTATTACGATGGTATTGCGCAACTTTCAACACAACATCCAACTACGCCCATTATTGTAGTCACCTCCTCTGACGATCCAAAAGACTCTCAACTAGCACTCAAAGCTGGTGCCTTGGGCTATATGTCAAAATCAATGAAAAGTGAGGACATGCTCAATGCCATTAAATTAATGCTTAGTAGCGGTATCTCTATTCACCCGAATCATTCAACGGATACCTCAACAGATTCTGCTGAACTCAATGAGCTCACACCAAGACAGCAAGATGTACTCAGACAACTCTGTCAGGGAGAATCAAATAAACGTATTGCACGTAACTTGGAATTGAGCGAACACACTGTGAAATTACATGTCCGCGCAATCCTACAAGCTCTAAATGCAGAAAATAGAACTCAGGCAGTGATCATCGCCAAACAACTATTCACTCAAGAAATTGGTCCTCAATGAAATCCTTTATTTCTGTAATAGAATCAATAACAGAATGGGTAGGCCGTACAGCCTCATGGCTGGTATTAGCTATGGTGTTATTGATCTGTTATGACGTAGCTATGCGTTATTTGTTCCAGCAAGGTTCAGTAGCGTTACAAGAATTAGAATGGCATCTGTTTGCTTTGATTTTCTTGTTAGGGTCAGCTTATACACTCAAACATGATCAGCATGTGCGGGTAGACATTATCTATCAAAGTCGTTTTGTGTCAGCTAAACAG
>QNEY01000209.1 GCA_003645385.1 Gammaproteobacteria bacterium
CCAACATTAAGATTCTCAAACCAGGAAGGGAACCGACCGACATCGTCACCTTTAAAGATCGCTCCATGCTGTGGACACAACATTTCTACATCACGTTTTCGTACTTCAGCAATCCAGCGCATCTTTGCTGAATTTGAGGGCATCCAACGACGATGGAAATATTCCATATATTGCGTATGTTCATCAAAGTCATTTACAAACAAGTCTGTGTAATCATCAGGTAACAATGCGGCACCAATATCACCCGAAAAAAAGATTTTTGCTTCTGGATCGTAAAGTGATAAACACCCTGATGAATGTAAGTAATGCTGTGGAATAACTTCTAAATCGTGTCCACCCAAAGTGATCACGCCACCTTCATCGGGTATTGGACGCATATTTTCTGCACTCACTCCAAAATGACTAATAAAACTCACCCATATTTTTGGAACATAGACTATTAATTTTGGATTAGCCTGAATCCAAAATGACAAAGATGAAATTACATCAGGATCTTGGTGAGATGCAAAGATAGCCTCAACATTCGCCAAATCGAAATGTTTTGAAAACTCCGCTGCCACAACTGCAAAATTTTCAACACCACCTGGATCCAGTAATAAACCACGACCATTATTTTGTATCAGATACTGATTTGTATCAATAACTTCTTCCCGTCGATCTGGGTCTCTCTCCCCATTACCATCCAGCTATGAGCATTCTTTTTATAAAGATCTTCAACGCGCATATAACAAATTCCTCATAGTATTTTGTTGTTTCTCCATAGATTCAGATAAATCACGTAATAAAGCTCTTTGTCGTGCAGACTGTTCACTCAGTTGACGGATGAGTTCTCTCAACATTGAGGCTACGGCTTCAAAACTTACGCCATATTCACCTGAATTTGCGGCCTCAACGGATGAACAAACAGCTAAGTATTGACCTTTTTTGGCTAACATCGCCACCGGTGATAACAAATTAATCAACACGCCAATAGAACGGCTCAATCTAGTATTGTTTTCACGTAAATCATCTGCAATTACATTCTTCCCAAATTCAAAGAATCTTGGCGAAGTCTTACCACCGTCATATTTTTCTATATGGCCCAATAACTCACCATAGGTGACAAAACTCGAAAATAATCTTGCCAAATTAGATGCCAACAGCACAATTTCACCAATAATCTGTTGCGTATCATCAATACAGATCGCAACATCATCTCCAAGCAATTGAATATCTTGCGTTAAAACCCGAAAGGCGTCCCCTTCACTACCTGCTCGTGCAGCAGAACTGACTGCATTTGATGATAATAAATGCATCTGTTTTGCCAGTGGTACCAACTTATGTAATTCAGTATTTAAACTCACACACTGCCGGAAGATTGTGTCATATTCTTCCCGCATCTTTCGTGTATATAAATCTTCACTCACTTTCGGCCTCATCGTTCTTGAAAACTCAAGCTAAACCGTAGTGAACCGCAATTCCTAAGAACAGTACGGCTCCTACCCAATTATTATTCAGAAATGCTTGCAAACACTGTGCCGGCTCACGGTTAATCACTAATTTTTGCTGATACAACGATAAACCTAATGCCACTAAAACTCCAAGATAATAAATAAAACTCATCTCTAATTGGCTTCCAACCAATACCATTACTATCAGAAAACTCAGCTGCAATATACCAACAATTACTTTGTCATCATCGCCAAACAGAATTGCTGTAGATTTTACCCCGGCAAGCAAATCGTCTTCACGATCTGCCATCGCATAGAAGGTATCATAAGCCGTTGCCCATAAAATATTCGCCAAAAATAATAACCATGCAATTACTGGCACCGTATTGGTTTGAGCGGCAAAAGCCATAGGAATAGCCCAGCCAAATGCAGCCCCCAAATAAACCTGTGGCAAATAGGTATAACGCTTCATAAAAGGATAAGTCGCAGCGAGAAATAAGCCTACCAAAGACATCCAAATAGTCAATACATTAAGAAGCAGCACCAGAAAAAATGCCAAAACTCCCAAACCGGCAAACAATATTAATGCCTGCTTTGGTTCCAATGTACCAGAAGCCAATGGCCTGTTTATCGTCCTAAGAATCTGGCCATCAATCTCTCTATCTGCATAGTCATTAATCACACAACCTGCTGAGCGCATAATAATAACGCCCCATACAAATACAACTAATACAGTGAAATCAGGAAAACCATCTGCAGCAATCCATAATGCTGATAATGTTGGCCACAATAGTAATAAAATACCAATCGGCTTATCCAAACGCATTAACTGTATATATGGCCAAACTTTATCTTGTAATGTATCCACTATTAACTCCAGTCTAAAGTCGGCAAAAATATCTCATTAATCAGCAAAATCTTGCCGCTCAAATAAAAGTGTGAGCGTCGTCCCCATAACTCTTCGGGACGATAGCTTTCTTCAAGAACAGCCATTTCGTATAACCATTGTCCAGGCTTTATACAGGCAATTTCAATTGAGCCTCGCTCTACAGAGGGATCTGTAAATAATAGATCTCCCAAAGGTTTAGTGCCCAAATTATTGAAACGGTGTTGCATCGCCATGAATGTCGTTCGTGGCACTATTGTTCGTGCATAAACATTGGCTAGGTTACCATCCATTAAGCGTACTTCACGTTGATAAGCCAACTCTGCAAAGGGAATACTCATACTCTGACATTCATCTGTCAAAGGTTTGATCCAGTGGTTACCTAATAGCTGCACCGAAAAGTCATACTGATTATGGGCTTGTAAACGTCGGGTGAGAGAACCTGTGTCCGTCAACCATGAAGCTAATTCAGCCGGCATTAACCGTTTTTGTGGTTGGTACCAACGAGTCCTGTTATACATGTCCAAAATCAACCTTATGTCCAAACCATCTTGCTATTAAATCATCATTATTTTCAGGTGTTGCTACCAAAAACTGATCTGCTGCCTGAGACATCACATTGATCAAATCCTGATCTTGCATTACATCAGCCACTCTGAATTGTGGCAGTCCGGTCTGCCTTGTTCCTAATAATTCACCGGGTCCACGTAATTCTAAATCACGTTGTGCAATCATAAAACCATCGTTAGTATCTCGTAGACAACTCAATCGTGCTTGACCATTTTTAGACAAGGGTGCGTGATACATTAATACACAATGACTTTGTACGCTGCCTCGTCCCACTCGACCTCGTAATTGATGTAACTGTGCCAAGCCTAGTCGTTCGGCATTTTCTATTACCATCAAACTGGCATTAGGAATGTCTACCCCTACTTCAATAACTGTTGTTGCAACCAGTAAATCAACATCACCGGCCTTAAATGCCTGCATAACCAGCTCTTTTTCTGCTGCCTTCATGCGACCATGTACCAATGCTATCCGTAAATCCGGTAATGCTTGCTGTAAATCAGTAGCAGCATCTTCAGCAGCCTGACATTGTAAATGTTCAGATTCTTCAATCAAGGTACACACCCAATACACTTGACGATTTTCCTGACAGGCAATATGTACCCGTTTAACAATCTCTCCACGACGGGCATCAGGAATAACCACCGTTGTGACTGGACTCCGTCCTGGTGGCAGTTCGTCAATTACTGATACATTCAAATCTGCATAGGCTGTCATAGCTAAAGTTCGTGGTATTGGAGTTGCCGTCATAACCAATTGATGAGGAAAACTATCAGCATGTCTTCCTTTGTCTCGCAAAGCCAAACGTTGATGAACACCAAATCGATGTTGCTCATCAATTACGACCAAGCCTAGATTGTTAAAGACTACTTCATCCTGAAATAAGGCATGAGTGCCTATTGCAACACGAATA
>QNEY01000210.1 GCA_003645385.1 Gammaproteobacteria bacterium
AAGTTATTACACGTAAGCCGGACGCTTCACGACCTCGGAGTCGTGAAGTCTATTTATTAGGTCGCGGCCTAAAATAATTAAAAAAAGTTACTAGAGGTAACAAACTTTGAATGACATGATGAAAAACATCGTTTTGTGGGTAGTCATCGCTATGGTGCTGATGTCGGTGTTTAATAATTTTGGCCCGAAAGAGGTCAAGCAAGGTGAAATCGATTACTCCACTTTCATTTCTAATGTGAAAAATGGTTCGGTATCAGCTGTTGATATCCAAGGGCGAACCATTACTGGCACATTGACAGATAATAGTGAGTTCACAACCTATAGTCCTGATTATGATCCTGGTTTGATGGGAGACTTAATCAATAGTGGTGTGACTATTCAAGCAAAACCTGTCGAAAAAACGGGTCTGTTAATGCAGATCTTTATTTCGTGGTTCCCAATGTTGTTGTTGATCGGTGTGTGGATATTCTTCATGCGCCAGATGCAAGGAGGTGGCGGTAAAAATCCAATGTCATTTGGCAAGAGTAAAGCCAAAATGCTCAATGAAGATCAGGTTAAAGTAACCTTTAAAGATGTGGCGGGCGTAGAGGAAGCTAAAGAAGAAGTGGCGGAGCTCGTTGAGTTTTTACGTGAGCCTTCTAAATTTCAAAAGCTAGGAGGTAAGATTCCACGCGGTATTTTACTAGTGGGTTCGCCGGGTACCGGTAAAACTTTATTAGCTAAAGCGATTGCAGGTGAAGCTAAAGTACCATTCTTTACTATTTCAGGTTCAGATTTTGTAGAAATGTTTGTTGGTGTCGGTGCTTCTCGTGTGCGTGATATGTTTGAACAAGCTAAAAAACATGCACCTTGTATCATTTTTATTGATGAGATAGATGCAGTTGGTCGCCATCGTGGTGCTGGTGTAGGTGGTGGTAACGATGAACGTGAGCAAACATTAAACCAATTACTAGTTGAAATGGATGGGTTTGAAGGTAATGAAGGTGTAATTGTTATTGCTGCAACTAATCGTCCAGATGTACTTGATCCGGCTTTATTGCGTCCTGGACGTTTTGACCGTCAAGTAGTGGTTCCATTACCTGATATTCGTGGTCGTGAACAGATATTGAATGTTCATTTAGGTAAAGTACCTGCTGCTGACAATGTTAAAGCAAGTGTGATTGCACGTGGTACACCAGGATTTTCAGGTGCTGACTTAGCCAATTTGGTTAATGAAGCAGCTTTATTTGCAGCTAAAGCAAATAAGCGTTTGGTTGAAATGGAAGACATGGAAAAAGCCAAAGATAAAATCATGATGGGTGCAGAGCGTCGCTCAATGGTCATGAATGAAAAAGAAAAAGAAATGACGGCTTATCATGAGGCTGGTCATGCGATAGTAGGCCGCTTAGTACCTAATCATGACCCTGTCTATAAAGTCAGTATTATTCCACGTGGCCGTGCTTTAGGTATCACCATGTTCTTGCCAGAAGAAGATAGATATAGCAATAGTAAACAACAGTTAGAAAGTCAGATTTCGACTTTGTACGGCGGCCGTATTGCAGAAGAGTTAATCTATGGTGCCGATGCTGTAACCACAGGTGCCTCAAATGATATCCAGCGGGCTACAGAGTTAGCGCATAATATGGTTACCAAATGGGGCCTATCTGACAATATGGGACCGTTATCGTATGGTGAAGATGAAGGTGAAGTCTTTTTGGGTCGCTCTATAACTCAACATAAGGCAGTATCTGATTTAACAGCAAAATCTATTGATGAAGATGTACGCACATTGATTAATCGTAATTATCAACGTGCTGAAAAATTACTTACGGACAATATTGATAAATTACATACGATGACCAAGCTATTAATGAAGTATGAAACCATTGATAGTGAGCAGATTGATGCCATTATGGAAGATCGTGAACCAGGTGAGCCAAAAGATTGGACTGATAGTTCATCAACACCACCACCTTCTTCATCTGACACATCAACTGATTCGGATTCAGATACTCCGGGTGAGCCTGCTGATCAATTACATTAAAATGATTGGATAAGCTTTTCCTATGATTTTGAATTGTGCTGGGAAGCAACTGGATCTTACACATCCACAAGTGATGGGGATTTTAAATGTCACACCTGACTCATTCTCTGATGGTGGTCAGTTTTTAGCACAAGATGCAGCTTTAGCACAAGCCAGACAAATGGTTAAAGATGGTGCAGCAATTATTGATGTTGGCGGTGAATCAACCCGACCAGGGGCAGCGGTTGTGTCTATAGAGGAAGAGATTTCTCGGGTTGTGCCAGTAATTGAAGCGATTCAATCTGAAATTGATATTCCTATTTCAATTGATACTAGTAAGCCTGACGTTATGCGTTCAGCAATTAAGGCTGGAGCTAGCCTAATCAATGATGTGCAAGCTTTACGGGTTGAGGGTGCATTACAAGCGGCAGTTGAATTAGAAGCTCCCATCTGCTTGATGCATGCTCAAGGTACACCACAAACTATGCAGAATGATCCTCACTATGATGATGTGGTCGCTGAAGTTACTGACTTTTTATTAGAGCGGGTTGCTAGTTGTGAACAAGCAGGAATTGATCGAGATAAATTAATCCTCGATCCAGGATTTGGTTTTGGAAAGCGAGCTATACATAATCTTCGCTTAATGAAACATCTTGATAAATTGGTAAAAGAAGGCCTGCCTATCTTGGTAGGTGTTTCTAGAAAATCAATTATTGGTGACATGCTGAGAATATCAGTAGATGAGCGTTTATCTGGCAGTTTATCCTTGGCAAGTATTGCTGTCTGGCAGGGTGCAAAACTAATTCGAACTCATGATGTACGTGCTACAGTACAAGCTGTTAATTTATGTAACCATGTAATGCAGGTAGAAGACTTTGACTGAACAAAAACGACGTTATTTTGGGACAGATGGTATACGTGGTCGTGTTGGCGATGGATCGATTACACCTGAATTTGTACTTAAGCTAGGTTGGGCAGTAGGGCGTGTACTTGCAAAAGAACAACATAGTAAAGTTCTTATCGGTAAAGATACTCGTATTTCTGGCTATATGTTTGAATCAGCATTACAGGCAGGTTTATCTGCTGCCGGAGTTGACATCTATCTGTTAGGACCAATGCCGACACCAGCAATTGCTTATTTAACACGTACTTTTCATGCTCAAGCAGGCATTGTAATTAGTGCCTCCCATAATCCATATCATGACAATGGAATTAAGTTCTTTTCAGGGCAAGGTACCAAGTTACCTGATGCAATTGAGTTAGAAATTGAAGCAATGATGGACCAGCCTTTAGAAACAGTCGATTCTGCTTTGTTGGGTAAAGCACATCGAGTTGATGATGCAGCTGGTCGTTATATTGAATTCTGTAAAAGTACCATTTCTTCCGGTGTTGATTTAAGTAAGTTGAAATTAGTAGTCGATTGTGCAAATGGAGCGACTTACCATATTGCACCAGAAGTCTTTAAAGAGCTGGGTGCTGATGTTGTTGTGATGGGGGCCAGCCCTGATGGTCTTAATATTAACCAGAATTGTGGCTCGACAGAACCAAGATTATTGCGTGCAGCTGTTTTAGAGTATGAAGCTGACTTAGGTGTTGCACTTGATGGTGATGGCGACCGTCTTATTATGGTTGATCATAAGGGGGAAATTGTTGATGGAGATGAATTATTATTTATCATCGCTCGATCTCAGCAACGTACTGGTACAGTAAGTCAGGAAATAGTTGGAACTCAGATGTCTAATTGGGGTTTGGAACATGCTTTAGAAA
>QNEY01000211.1 GCA_003645385.1 Gammaproteobacteria bacterium
ACAGGTTGAAGATATTCGCCGTGCCTATTTCTTTGCAGAGCAGGCACATGAAGGTCAGGTTCGCCGTTCAGGTGAAGCCTATATTACCCACCCATTAGCAGTAGCACATATTCTGGCGATGATGCATATGGATTCTGAATGCATCATGGCTGGTTTACTACATGATGTTATTGAAGATACTGAAGTTAGTCGTGAAGCCTTAGCTGCTGAATTCAGTGAAGATGTAGCGCTATTGGTTGATGGTGTTAGTAAACTGGCGAAAGCAGCATTTGAAACCCAGCAACAGGCTCAGGCAGAAAATTTAAGAAAAATGATGTTGGCGATGTCGCAGGATATTCGGGTGATTATCGTTAAGTTGGCTGATCGTCTTCATAATATGCGAACACTTGGGCATTTACATTCAGCTAAACGCCGTCGAATTGCCCATGAGACCTTAGAAATATATGCACCCATTGCCCAACGTTTGGGGATGAACCTGATGCGTGGAGAGCTGGAGGAATTAGGCTTTCATGTGTTATATCCATTACGTTATCGAGTGTTATCTAATGTAGTTCGAAAAGCACGTGGGAACCGCAAAGAAGTTATTACCCAGATTACGGCATCAATTCTGAACCGTATGGAGCAGGAAGGGTTAGTAGCTGATATTCAGGGTCGCGAAAAAAACCTGTATAGCCTCTATCAGAAAATGGTCAGTAAACAATTATCATTTTCAGATGTAATGGATGTTTATGCCTTTCGCATCGTAGTTGATGATGTTGATACCTGTTATCGCTTGTTGGGTGTAATGCATAATCTGTACAAACCCGTGCAAGGCAAGTTTAAAGATTACATCGCCATTCCAAAGGCAAATGGTTATCAATCTTTACATACCGTGGTATTTGGGCCTTATGGATTGCCAATAGAAGTTCAAATTCGTTCACGAGATATGGACCAAATGGCTGAAGCGGGTGTCGCAGCACATTGGTTGTATAAGACTGGTGAAAATGAAGGCAGCAGTCAATCTCATCGTAGAGCGAGACAGTGGCTTCAAGGTATTCTGGAGATGCAAAAAGGCGCAGGAGATTCGGTAGAATTCCTTGAGAATTTACGTATTGATTTATTTCCTGAGGAGATTTACGTATTCACTCCTAATGGTCAAATTATGTCATTACCGCGAGGTGCGACTACAGTAGATTTTGCCTATGCAGTACATTCAGATGTAGGCAATAGCTGTGTTGCTGCACGTGTAGGTCGTCATTTAGTGCCACTTAGTACGCAGCTGGAAACAGGACAATCAGTTGAAATCATTACCGCCCAAACATCTCACCCAAATCCAGCGTGGCTTAACTTTGTAATCACTGCCAAGGCTCGTTCAAGTATTCGTCATTATCTGAAGCAGCTACAAAATGAAGAGGCAATATTACTGGGCCGAAGATTATTAAATAAACATCTCAATGCTTTTTCTACAAAATTGGAAGATATTCCTCAACAGCGCATTGATGATTTAGTAGCAGAATTTGAACTGGAAGATTTTGATAGTTTGCTGGATGATTTGGGGTTAGGTAATCGTTCAGTGTTGTTGATTGCTCAGAAATTGGCTCAGAAAGATAGTTTAGATGAACAAGAGCAGCAACCTTTAATGATTGCCGGAACAGAAGGTATGGTTGTGAGTTTCGGACGTTGTTGCCATCCTATTCCTGGCGATCCGATACAAGGCTATGTCAGTGCAGGTCGAGGTATTATTGTTCATCAAACTGATTGTAACAATACCCAGAATTTGCGGGATCAACATGATAAATGGATTGATGTAGCATGGGCACCTGATGTAGCTAGTGATTTCTCTGTAGATATTATGATACATGTGAAAAATCAACGAGGGGTATTGGCTACTATTGCTATAGCTGTGTCAGAAACAGATTCAAATATTGATAATGTGGTTGTAGATGAACGTGATGGTGGTTATTCAGATCTACGGTTAACAATTGAAGTATTAAACCGACAGCACCTTGCCAAGGTGATTAGACGTTTACGACGTATAGAGATGGTCGAGCGTATTACTCGACTCAAATAAAAATATAAACAAAGTTAATAGCTGTAGGAATACGGCAAAATGGAGAATGTTATGGTTCGTGAAATTATTCATACATCAAATGCACCAGAGGCAATTGGTACTTATTCACAAGCAGTAAAAGTGGGAGATGTTGTCTATATGTCGGGACAAATTCCTTTAGTACCCGAGACGATGACAGTAGTTAATGGCGACTTTTCCGCTCAGGTTCATCAGGTGTTTGATAATTTATCAGCAGTTGCTGAAGCTGCCGGTGGTAGTTTGCAAGATATTGTTAAATTGAATATTTTCTTAACAGACTTGAGCTATTTCGGAACAGTTAACGAAATTATGGCTGAATATTTTCAACAGCCATATCCTGCCCGTGCTGCTATTGGTGTATCTTCTTTACCAAAAGAAGTGCCGGTTGAAATGGATGCTGTGATGCATTTGGGTGCATAGGTCTCACAAAAAAGTAATTAATGGTCTGTAATGGATAAAAACACCTTATCTCAGCCTGTTACTGAATTAAAAGGTGTTGGTAATAAAGTTGCTGAACGCCTACAAAAACTAGGTATTTGGCAGGTTCAGGACTTATTGTTCCATTTGCCATTACGTTATCAAGATCGCACACGATTGTTGCCATTAGGTAGCTTACGATCTCATCAAGAAGGTCTTGTTGAAGGTTCAGTTAAACTTAGTCAAGTAAAGTTTGGTCGTCGTCGGTCCTTACTCTGTCATATCGAAGATGGCACGGGTTCTTTGGTATTACGCTTTTTTCATTTTTCCAAGGTACAGCAACAACAATTAAAACAGGGTGCACTTGTGCGTTGTTTTGGTGAAGTGCGAACGGGGCCATCATCTCTGGAAATGGTACATCCCGAGTATCAGATCATTGCAGACGATAAAATTGTGCCAGTAGATAGAGACCTAACACCTATTTATCCCACAACTGAAGGTGTCCATCAAATTGGTTTTCGCAAATTAATTAAACAAGCATTAACTTTTCTTAATGATGACCAGATGTTGCCCGAGTTATTGCCACAAGCTGCACGTTTGCATGATGTTGCTGATTTTTCATTAGTAGAAGCATTGCTGTTTGTTCATCAGCCTCCACCTGATGTAGATGTTGAACTGCTAATGGAAAGACGACATCCCACGCAACGACGTTTAGCTTATGAAGAGTTATTAGCACAACATCTTGGGATGCGACGTGTGCGATCTCAGGCTCAGCAACATAAAGCACCGATATTAAAAGGTGATGGCAAACATCGCCAAGCATTATTGGAACAACTGCCTTTCCCATTAACAGGCGCCCAACAACGGGTTGTTAATGAAATTTTGGTAGACATGGAACAGGATATTCCTATGCAACGCTTAGTTCAGGGTGATGTTGGTTCAGGCAAAACGGTAGTTGCAGCATTAGCAGTGTTGGAAGCGGTATCTGCAGGCTTTCAGGCTGTGATGATGGCACCAACAGAATTATTAGCAGAACAACATTTACAAACCTTTAAAACATGGTTGGAACCACTGGGAATTCCTCTTGGTTGGTGTGCAGGTAAACAAACAGCAGCACAACGAAAACAGGTTGTTGAACAATTAAAAGAGGGTCATATTCGTGTTGCAATAGGCACTCATGCCTTATTTCAGGATGAAGTAGTCTTTAACAATCTAGGCTTGGTCGTAATTGATGAGCAACATCGATTTGGTGTTCATCAACGTTTGGCTTTGCGAGA
>QNEY01000212.1 GCA_003645385.1 Gammaproteobacteria bacterium
AAAACGATCTCGTGCACGGTTATGGATATCGACTGCACGTCTACCATAAGGCCGAGTTCGACCATGAGTATTTATTGCCAAATTATCGACATCAAACTTTCTTCTATCACCCTTCTGTCTGCGGTCGTCATAATGCTTGAATGTACAACTACAACTTGAGTGAGAGCTTGTGATTAGCTCAAGAACATCACTATAGAGCATTCGCTTGCCTGCATGTCCTGACAACGCACAGTGGCCATCATTACCGAGAATAATTTCAATGGCACGAAAATCCAAATTTTTCATTTAGCATCCTCCTACTAGTGTTAATTTGTTCAGTGTGTATGAAATAAGACTAAATACCACTTTAAAGAACCACATTCTGAGCATACCAAATTTATTTAACCATGACAATCGTGTGGTTTTGTTTTACCAAGGAGAAAGAGAGATAAAGCCTGCCCGAGACTGCCACACTGCCAAAAGTCACCGTTACCCCCATGGGCAAGCCTTAAACTTCTGCGAGTCTGGCACTCTGAAGCAACAGGCAGTCAAGCCTACCTAAACCAGCTTATTTTCTGAGTTCCTAAAAACCTAAAACGGAGTATCAGCAAGATATCTGCTTGCCTTTCAGTTTTTCAGAATTTCAGGGCTCCGTAGTCAGTAAACCCAAATGATGGGCTGTTAATCTTCAAGGGCTTACTGGGGGCGATATAGGGTCGCTTTTTTGATTAGCCAGAATTGGCCATTAGAGAAACGTGATTGTTTTCTTAGAGTTAGTGAGGATTAAATAGTTAGGGTGATGGCATCTTAAGTACCTGTCACCTAAAGGTTAGTGAGATGTGATGGATTAGAGCTATACTGACGTTCTTGGCTTTTTGCTGGCCCCAGTGGATCGTTTTGTTGATGTTTTAGTGATTTTTGATGGCTTACTGTCAGTGTTTACTTCCGGCTTCAACTCAACACCAGACTTGATCAGTTTATTCAGGGCTGACAAAAATTCATCTGGAATGATGTACTCATGGTTACGTCTCTACCTTTCAAAGTGGCAACAATATTTTCCTCCTTCAATGCAGCCATAAGGAACGCTGGGCTGTTTGCTGATTTACCTTTAGAATAGGCCATTCAGTGCAAATGATGTTAGTGGACTATCAACGGGCCAATTATCGAAAGCTTGTTGAATATCCGTGAAAGCAATCTATTCATTATTCATCATTGAAGAAACCTCCTCCTGTGTTAGAGATGATTCGGAAATAAATTGTCTCATCGTCATCACATCCGATGTGGTACGTGAGGGTGGAGTTGCTGGATAGTGTTTGGCATTCGTTGATCTTAATGATGCGTTTCCCAATGGTTTCATTCGGCTCTGTAGTGGTGTTCATGGTGGTTCTCCTGTTGTGGTTTGGGATGTATAGACGGATCTGTCTTGTGCGGTCTTGGAATGGTGCAATTCTGGGGTTGTGGTTTGGTAAGGCTGGAGGGTGTTGGTATTCATATAAGATGGATGTTTTGTCGCGTTTTTGGTTGGGAGTTTGGTCAGTGGAATAATTAGCTTTGAAAGGCTAAGCCAAAAACACTTGGAGTTCTGTCAATAACTGTACGGTAGATCAATATCCAACAATGAAGCTGAACCTCATATTGAATAATTTCAGAGGTCAGAGGCTACAGGATTAGACCTCATAGCCCTGACATTCCTGTCTAACTTGGTGTCCGTGTCCTGAAGCATTAAACCATTACATTAGATTAAAATAGCTAAGTAGTATCTTTCTCATTTCTTGACATCCATCATATATTCACTAGAAAAAATGGCGGCCAACACAAATATGCTGACTGCCACTTCTAATGTCAGACAATGATTACTCAACTACCTCAAAATCACTAGGTCCCCATTCTTTATCAAACCAAGGCTGTAACGGTCCATATAAACGTAGCATTCCAAACCATGCTTTATTAGGAACAGTTTCAGTCCAGTTCGCGGCAGGTTTACCTTCTGGTGGCTTAGGACCGAAGTACAAATCAACAGAGCCATCATCGTTATAGACTAACTTGTCACGCTTGTTGTTTTTACTTGGATATTTAGAGCCACCGGGGACCTGTAATTCAGAACGTGTTTGTGGATCATAAGCTACCATGGACCAGAAATCTTTTGCAGGTGGATTAGCTGGGAGTGTTACTTTATAAGTTTTTTCACCATATAAAATACTGCCATTTTTGTCGACTGTTGCGTATGCATAATTGGAACCTACACCTGGAATTTGTAGGGCCATAGCAGGTGTGTTAACCGTTGCAAGATAGAAAAACAAAGTGCGTGCATCCATATTACGACCGCCGTCCCCTTTATCTTTTAGCCATTGATAATCACGCCCTACAAAACCAGTTAGCCAGTGTTTACCTTCAAAAATGACGGCATCTTTGTCGCGAGGTTTAAAAGCAATACTACGTGCTGTTGCATTAGCTACAGCAATCGCTTCATGCAAGATGGCTTTAAGACGAGCATCTGGATTAAATGGTTTGCCTTTTTGAATTCCAATAGCGGCAGCCTGACCACGTAACTCTGGGTCAATAAATGATACTGGCTCTTTTTGGAGGACATGCGATAATTCTTCATAAAAACGATAATCATTTGCATGTATGGTATTAAAGAATTTACCTGAGCCATTGATAAATTTCATTTTTGGCGGATTTTTAGCTTTAGCTAAAGGATAAACCTTTAAACCAGTTCTCCACATGTTTGAGGCATGATCAGGTTTTCCATCTTTTAAAAAGCCACGCAAAATCAACCAATTGGTATAACTGGTTGATTGCGCGACCCAAACTTTTTTCATCACTCCGCCAACCATAACATCAACACGCTGGTCGTCTTTTCTATCAGCCATGCCATTTCTTGTTACTTGTAAGTCACCCTTATAATCAGGTGGTAGGATTAAATACATTCCCCCTTTTTTTGCATCTGGGCCTGGTGCTCCCATATCAACAACAAACCGAAAGAAAGCATCGTTGACTGTACCAGGACCAGCACCAGCAGGTATTTCAACCACTGTAACGCCATCTTTTTCCAAATCCATAAAAGCACTGGCATATACCGTATCAGTATTACCGGTTAAAAATAAGGGAGCTGAATCCAATAAATTGTCAAAGACAATGACTTCGTTAGACGCAACTGCGCCTGCTGAGCTAAATCCTCTGCGAAGACCCTCTATAGAATTAGCAGGAATAAAGTTAAGGAAAACATTAACTCCTCGCATAAAATCAAGATTATCAAAGACTAAATCAACCGTTTCTTGTGAGGGAATACCATCATAAAAGTTTAAATCACCAATACGTGTTTTAACTTTATTGGGTGTCATGATTTCTTCTGGTATTTTGTAATCATACCCAGAAGTTACTGCTGCCTCACTGCTAGTATCTACCATCGCCACTTTAGACGTTGCTGCCTTTGGTGTTTCAGTATCATCACTACATCCAATACTAAAAATAGTAAAGAATGCTATTAATGTAATAGCTAGTATTTTTCTCATTTCCTTATTCCCCTTTTTACATGTCAAAATTAACGATACATTGAAGCTCGAAAGCCTGTCTATCTTCTTCTGTTTCTATCTAAATCTATATCGACATCGTGATCAATATGATCTCCTATATCATCTTCTAGACGGCGATCTTGACGACGATCTGAGCGACGAATAGTGCCTGTTGCACCGGTAGGCCCAATTAAATTATGGT
>QNEY01000213.1 GCA_003645385.1 Gammaproteobacteria bacterium
CAATAATTCTGTATCTAAAATACAACAGCAAAAGTAAATTATTAGTTGTTTTTTATTACTACGCTAATATACTCGCCCTAATTAATACTTTTTTCTACTCAGCAGTTCACAAAATACTATGTTTCGTTTTCTTAAATATATATCGACGCTTATTCTTATTACCTTAATATTGGTATTAGTCTCAGCTGTCAGCATCTACTACATACTGGCTCCCCAGCTACCAGAGGCAGTATCACTTAAGGAAACGCAGTTACAAGTTCCATTACGTATTTTTAGCTCTGAAGGTCTACTTCTTGCTGAGTTCGGTGAAAAACGACGCATTCCTGTGGAATACACCGATGTCCCCAAACTTATGACTCAGGCTATTCTTGCATCTGAAGATGATCGTTTTTTTGAACATCCTGGCGTTGATTACCATGGTCTTTTACGAGCAGCATACTCATTAGCAGTAACTGGACATAAGACTCAAGGTGGTAGCACTATAACCATGCAAGTCGCCAGAAATTTTTTCCTTAGTAATGAAAAAACATATTTACGCAAACTCAATGAAATTATTCTTGCTTTTCAAATTGAGCATGCATTGACTAAAGAAGAAATCTTAACGCTTTATCTTAATAAAATTTATCTTGGGAAGCGTGCCTATGGTGTTGGAGCTGCTGCCAATGTGTACTACGGGAAACAATTACAAGATCTGACCTTGGCTGAGTTTGCCATGATTGCTGGTCTTCCCAAAGCACCATCCAAATTTAATCCAATGGCCAATCCAGAGCGAGCATTGCTTCGACGAAACTATGTTTTACGCCGAATGTGGGAAGTTGGTTATATTTCTGAACAAGACTACTTAACTGCTACTTTAGAGCCAATTACGGCTCAACATCATAGCCGTGAAGTTGAAGTGTATGCTCCTTTTGTTGCAGAGATGGTTCGCAATCAACTTATTGATCAATATGGTGATGATACCTACAACTCTGGCTTTAATGTTTATACCACAATCCGAGCCAACCATCAGACATCAGCTAACATTGCGCTTCAATCAGCATTATTTTCTTATGATCGTCGTCACGGTTATCGTGGGGCCCTTTCTCAAATAACAATTCTTGAGAATGACGATGAAGCACAACTACAATTAGCTCTTGAAAAACTGGAGGAAATTGGTCCTCTTTTACCAGCGGTTGTAGTAACAACTACTACTGACACAGCAACAATTTATATTAAGAACATTGGTACACATAAGCTCACATTAGACTCGATAAAATGGGCCCAACCACAACTCAGCACTGATAGTAAAGGCAAGAAGCCCAACCAAGTCAATGATGTACTAAATAGGGGTAATGTAATTCACGTTAGCCAAGATAAGCAAGGTATATGGCAATTAGCACAACTTCCTGAAGCAGAAGGTGCATTAATTGCTGTATCGCCATACGATGGAGCAGTAACAGCACTTAATGGTGGCTTTGATTATTTTCATAATAAATTTAACCGTGTGATTCAGTCTCGTCGCCAACCTGGATCAGGATTTAAACCTTTTATCTACTCCGCTGCACTTGAAAAAGGCTACACTGCAGCGAGCATTATTAATGATGCCCCCGTCGTATTCGACGATCCTGGACTGGAAAATGTCTGGCGACCTGAAAACTACAGTGGAAAGTTTTTTGGGCCTACGCGACTTCGTGTTGCACTAACTCACTCTCGAAACCTAGTATCTATTCGCCTGCTGAGAGATATCGGCGCTCAGTATGCAATTGATTATGCAAAACGCTTTGGGTTTGATACCAGCCAAATGCACCCTAACTTATCGCTTGCTTTAGGTAGTGGTAGTGCTTCCCCATGGGATATGGCTAGAGCCTATTCCTCACTTGCTAATGGTGGTTATCGTATCGAGCCTTATATTATCCAGCGTATCGAAGATGTTAATGGCGCTATTATTATGCAAGCTCAACCTGACACGGTTTGTGAAACCTGTCTTGATAGTGAAACAAGTAGTACTGATGAGATTGCTCAGTATGGCTTCTCACCAGCCAAACGTATTATGACACCTCAAAACACCTACATTATGAATAGTTTATTACGCGATGTAGTGCGATATGGTACTGGCCGAAAAGCAATGAGTCTTGAGCGCAATGATCTTGCTGGTAAAACAGGCACGACGAATGATCAAGTTGATGCTTGGTTTAATGGATTTCAGCCAGAGCTGGTTGCAATTAGCTGGGTAGGTTTTGATACACCACGCACATTGGGCCGCTATGAAACCGGTGGAAGAGCGGCACTACCTATGTGGATTGACTTTATGAGAGTAGCACTTAAAGACATTCCTCAAGAACCGCTCAAACAACCTGTTGACATGGCAACAGTCCGAATCGATCCTAAAACAGGCCTATTAGCACGGCCAGAAACTGTAAATGCAATTTATGAAAGTTTCCGTCAACAATATGTGCCAACTCAACTCACACCTGTCTTAACGGGTCACCGAACTGATGAGTTTGATTCAAATCCTGACACAATTATCGATCCATTCTAAATAATACTAGAAGGTTATTGAATACGTTTAGCTCTTTGGCCCAATATTAGTTCGCCATTAGGGTACTGACCATTTAATAGTCTAAGCTGCATTTCAGGACTATTAGTGATATGGGAGCTTGCTGCCCAACCGGTATAACTATCCTGCCTTCCTACTGTTACAATTTCAATTCGCTTGGCTTTCGCTAACTTTACTTCATCATCTCGTAAATGATGAAGACTAGTAGCTGTCTCTAAAAATTCTTTATCAAACCACTCAAACTCATTGCTATCTTTAACACCAGCAAAAAATATAAATGCCTGCTTATTCAAAAAAATTACAGCGATTCTAGCGAGCCTGCCATTATCTTCAAATATACCTGTGTGGCCTTTCAAACTATTGCTATTTAGATTTCTCCCAGCTCTTAATGTACTCACTTTTAAACGCTGTTCAATAAATTCCTGCGGTGATAATTTGCGATCAATATCCATCACACCTATTTCAATAAATGCTTTGCCACCGAAAGCTACAGCTTGCAAACTAGTTGGCTGATTACTTATATGCCAACCTCTAGGAAAAGTAAGCGCAAATCGCATCGGCAAATGATAGAAGTGTCGGTCAAAGCGGATACCTTGTTCTTCACTATCCCCAAACGTCATACCATTAATTTGGTTTAGATATTCTGCTCGATTTGTTTTCCCGTTATGTGTACCAACGTATTTATCTGCTTTGGCCACCACTTGTTGTAGACGGGTATCATTATCAGGGTGGCTAGCAAACAAACCGTGATAACCTTGACTCTCACGCCCCTGTTTCTTGGCCTGTGCTGCAGCAAATATCTCCTGATCCTTCAATACCCTAATAACATCCATCATTGCTTCGGGGGCATATCCCGCCCGAGCAAGATACTCCGCCCCCAGCCTATCTGATTCCAACTCGTGTTCACGACCATAACCACTGAGCAATGCACCACCAAAAATATTAAATAAATCTTGTGATGGTGCTCCAGCTAGTTCAGGAAACAAAATAGCACCAACTGTATATCCAATACTAGCTGCCTGAGCTGCACTTTGCTGACGAATACCATGGCGGGCGGTGACATGGCCGATTTCATGGCCTAAAACTGCTGCTAGCTGGGCTTCAGAATTCAAATAGGACATCAATCCACGAGTGATATAAATATATCC
>QNEY01000214.1 GCA_003645385.1 Gammaproteobacteria bacterium
AATAACGACAAATTGACACTCAAAATATTACAAAATTCTTTATTGTTGGCCTCTGTTATCACAGTTGGAATTCTGATTTTACAAATCCCCATTTCACAGCTTGCATTTTATTTGATCGATAGCAGCGAACAAGTTACAAACGCAGCTAGAACCTATTTTGATATTCGGATCTGGAGTACACCGGCCATCCTTATCAACTACGTTATATTGGGGTGGTTGATTGGCAGAGGTGCTACAAAACAGGCTCTTTTCCTAGTATTAGCTGTCACGATCAGTAATATGGTTTTAGATATTATCTTTGTCAACTATTTGGGCATGGATGTTGATGGAGTTGCACTCGCATCAGTGATAGCAGAATACATTGGTCTGATTGTAGGCTTGAGAATCCTCATCCACCATGGAATCGGTCGGGATATTTTTATTCGGGATCCAGTGACCCACCGCCTACATACTCAAAACTGGTTACAATTACATGGCAATATCTTTATTCGGACTCTATGCCTAATTTTTAGTTTTGCATTTTTCACTACACAAGGTGCAAAGCAAGGCGATATTATTCTGGCAGCCAATGCGGTGTTAATTAACTTTATCATCTTTATGGCTTTTGTCCTTGATGGTTTTGCTAACGCTATTGAAGTAATAACGGGCAAAGCTATTGGCAGCAAAAACAGACAACAACTCAAACAAGGTTTTAAACTATCGACAATGTGGGCCTTTTCCCTAGCCTGCATATTCAGTGTTATCTATTTCTTATTTGGCTCAGATATTATTGGCCTGTTAACTACGATTCCAGAAGTTGTAGATATCGCTAATGACTACCTTATCTGGTTAATTGTTATTCCAGTAATTGCGGTCTGGACCTATCTATTTGATGGCTTCTTTATCGGAGCTACACGTAGTGTCGAAATGCGTAACACTATGCTATTTTCTACTCTTTTTTGTTATCTACCAGCTTGGTATCTACTGCAACCTTTAAAAAATGATGGCTTATGGTTGGCATTGCTTATATTTCTTGCTGCAAGAGGTATTAGTCAAAGTTTTTATCTTTCTAAAATCCTGCAAATGGCCCCTAAATAGACTTTTCGTGAAACATCTTTTTCATCAAAAGTCCCTATAAATAGTATTGAATTAATCGATAAAAACCTATATGATAATCATTATCATTTAGATTTGAGTAAGCGATGAAACAAATACAGGCATTATCATCTCTTGTTGCTGGCCAAACAGCGACTGTACAGGCCCTTCATACCGATCTCGGTTTTCAGTTTCGATTAAATGCTTTGGGCTTTCGCATCGGTAAACCTATTAAAGTTATCCGTACAGCACCTTTTAATGGCCCACTTCATTTAAAGTTAGGCAATACCGAAGTCATGCTACGCCAACAAGATGCCGATAATATTGAGGTTCTATACCCCGACTGTGTGGAAATCATATGAAGCGTATTGCCTTAATCGGTATGCCTAATGCTGGTAAGTCAACGTTATTTAACCGCATGAGTGGAGCCAGTGCCAAAGTAGCTAACTGGCCTGGAGTAACAGTCGACTTACTTAGTGCAAAATTACTCCTTGCAGGCAATATGGCTGAGCTAGTCGATTTGCCAGGTATCTATGACTTACATGGCTTTTCTGACGACGAACAAATTGTCAGACATTTTTTATGCAATAACACAGTTGATCTGGTAATCATTGTTGCTAATGCTACTCAAATTGATCGACAACTCACTCTAGCTTTACAACTTAAATCATTAGGCCTACCAGCTGTATTGTTACTCAATATGGCAGATGAAGCCAAACAGCTTGGTATAAGCATCGACACCCAACACTTAGGAGATGAATTAGGCTACCCCACTGTTTTACTAAGTGCCAAATATGGACAAGGCTACCATGATGCTTATCAGCTGATTGAATCCGAACTCCAAAAAAGTCAGGCAATGCCCACTCTGTCTCTAGAACAAGACTTTGTAGTCGATCAAGAAGTTGAAGATAAACTGGACAACATCATTCGCCATAGTGTTGATGTTCCGATACAGACCAGTCATTCTGTTACCGAAAGAATTGATAATATAATGCTAAATAAATGGCTTGGCTTGCCATTATTTTTTACTATCATGTATCTGATGTTTGAGGCCGTTTACACAATAGGTGCTCCTCTACAAGATGGTGTTGCCTGGTTACTAGAAGGCTTCCGTGATTTAGTTTTAGCTCCCCTACTCTCAGCCTTACCTCCACTATTAAATAGCTTCCTACTTGAAGGTGTTTTTGATGGTGTTGCTACTGTTGCCTCATTTGTCCCTATTGTCATTGTATTTTTTCTATTTATGGCCATTATTGAAGACAGTGGTTATCTATCACGGGCAGCATTTTTAATGGATGCTTTAATGACACGACTAGGACTTGATGGACGTAGTTTTGTTATGTTACTGATGGGTTTTGGTTGTAATGTACCGGCATTGATGGGAACCAGAACGATGCGTAGTCGTGGCCTACGATTGTTAACTATGTTAGTTATCCCTTTTTCGTTATGTAGTGCACGTTTACAAGTATTCGTATTTATGACTACTGCTTTATTCTCACCTAGTCAGGCACCACTCGTTTTATTCAGTCTTTATATGATGACTTTTGCCGTGGTGATCCTCACAGCACTGTTATTTAAAGGTCAATTTAATAGCAGTGAACCATTTGCACTTGAATTACCTCCTTACCGTTTTCCAACATCGCGCCAAATGATGTTGCGTGGTTGGCATGAAATCAGACATTTCTTACGCAGAGCAACTAAATTCATCACTATAGGTGTTGTGCTTGTTTGGATATTAACGAATATGCCTTTTGGGGTCGAACCGGCCAGTTCAGCCAGTTGGTCAGGTTGGATCGGTGAATTCATGTCGCCAATTCTCTCGCCAGCAGGTATTAATCCAGAACTGACAGTTGCCCTGATATTTGGCTTTGTAGCTAAAGAAATTGTGATAGGTGCCTTGGCAGTAATTTATGGCATGGAAGGCTCGGCATTAATGCAAGGTATGGCTCAACAAATTGACTGGGTACAAGCCTATAGCTTCATGCTATTTACGTTGATCTACACGCCCTGTTTAGCAACAATTGCAACTTTGAGATCTGAAGCTAAGTCTGCTTGGTATACCGCTTTATCTTTAGCTTGGCCACTAACTCTGGCATGGTGTATCAGCACTGGATTCTATCAAGCAGCACGTTATTTGGGTTATTAAGGCTCAAAGTTATCAATTTACGTTAAGGATGAGGGTTCGACGTCGATCTTTACCAGTACGACGAGAAGCTCTATCCAACTCAAATCGAATCATCTCACGTCGTTCATTAGTTGTACGACGCTGCTTTATACGTCGATCATCTTGCCCTGTATGATTCCAGTGTCCTGCTTCTTTCATTAAATTATGATCTGATTCACTCACAAAATCACCTCCACACAAATCCTAAATTACACATACATGGGTATTACTGTCAACAATCGGCTAATAAATTAAAACTTTTCTGAGTGTGTGAATAAGGACACTCAAAGGCTAAAAAATATGCTGTTAGTTTTAAATCTTCTGTATCGCCCTCTTTTCCGTATAAGCGGTCACCGACCACCGGATAAACCAATTCAGCACTATGACGTCTGATCTGATGTTTTCTTCCAGTTTCAATAGTGACATCTAATAACGAGCGGTCCTG
>QNEY01000215.1 GCA_003645385.1 Gammaproteobacteria bacterium
GTCAATAATATCTAGCAAACGATCTGCAATCATTGGTTTACGTAAAAAATAATGTTCTCCCGTTTCTCGAGGTTTTAAGGCCATTAATATCATTGGGATATTTTTATGATGTTTAAGTAATCTTACGTAGTGTTGCTCAGAATCAGGACTATCCATATTAACCAAGAAAACCTCGGCTTGGTCTTCAGCTGCCATTTCACAGCGCCCATGGCAATACTTTTGAAAGAATAAACTAAGCACCTTATAGCTACGTTCATCTAGACATGTAGCATGAATTTTTACTGCATCAATCCGCATGAATAGCCTTTTTATTTTGTTCCATGTCGCCCATTACTCAACCAATGTGCTCATTAAATCAATCATAAATTCAACATCTTCTTGCTCAAGGTGTTCCCAAGCTTTGATACCCATACTCTCTAAAACACCCTTACCTTTTTCGTCATTAGTCATAGATAGTAAAATTTGACTAATTTCATCTTGTCGTTCTGCGAAGGCAGGACCTAAAAGCAATGAATGTTGGATGATATATATTTGGCTGGTCACTAACGATCGTAATTGCTGTTTCACCATTTTCGACAAATCATGAAATGATTCTTCAAGAAAAAAGCCCACATCACAAGTGCCCTGTAACAGTTGTTTTGCCACTAATATGTAACTATCACATGGTGTCATCGTAATATTGGATGTATTTAAATCAGCCGGCTCCAACATGATCATTCCCATCATTTGGACATCCGGATCATCGGTATAAGCGACATTGATACCCGCTTGTAACTCTTCTATTGTTGTAATTTTACTGTCTGAATTAACAACTACCATTGCCTCATCTGGCTTATCAATAGGTTTTGCTAATGCGGTAAAGCCTTTATCCCTGACTAACATCGCTGCATCGTATGGATTGGCATAAATTAGATCCACCTTACCTTCGTTAATCGCTTGTCTTTGGGCATCAAAACTATCGTACATTTCAAAATGAATTGCTTCTGATAACTGTTTTTGAAGCCAAGTATTAAAAATATGCCAGCCAGCAATGTGTGCAGGGCTAAAGTCTGGGCTCACAGTAAACTGATAGGTCATGTATTTCTTCTCCAGAAAATCAAAATAAAGTTGGATAAAGTGCTGCGCACTCCTGCACTTTTTTTCGAGAAGGTTTACGACGAACAGATGTGTAGCCTGTAACCTCACCATTCCGTATATTGGCAACGACCGTGGCATAGACCCAATAATATGCTCCATCTTTTCTAAGGTTTTTCACATAACCCTGCCAGCGTTTTCCAGAATGTACTGTATCCCACAGGCCTTTAAAAGCAGCTGGGGGCATATCAGGATGTCGTAAAATATGATGTGGCACCCCAACAAGTTCTTGTTCGCTATAACCCGACATTTCAATAAACGATTTGTTGACATGTGTTATTACACCATCCTTATCTGTTCTCGAAACAATTAACCTTCCTTCTGGATAGAGAACTTCAACATCATTCACTAAAATTGTACGTTTGGAGCCATCAAAGTACTGCACCGTTAGCTCTCGAAATTCCCCTTTAACATCTTTGGGATTCATATCTTGCATAATATTATCTCTCGCTAAATCAGCGATCAGGATTTTAGATCAAGCTTGCAATACTTTCTGCTGCCCGTTTGATATCCAAAAAGATTAAACCCAATTTTGCATTTGGCTTTGCAATAACCGTTACTACGGCTTCTGGTCCGGCATGAGTCATCACAACATAGCCATTTTCACCTTTGATAAGAACTTGCTCCAATGTTCCTCTGGCTAACTCTTGAGCAGTTCTGTCACCTAAAGACAGCATAGCTGCACTCATCGCCCCCACTCTATCTTCATCCATCGATGCCGGTAGCTCAGCTGCCATCATCAAACCATCAGTTGAAATGACCCCTGATGCTTCAATGTCTGCTGATGTCCCATTTAACTCACTCAATATCGAGCTCAACATATCTGCTCTCATATTTTTCTCCTCAAAAAGTCATTTTTCAATTTAAACAAGCTATAAAACTCACGAACCATAGCGGATAGAAAGTAGCCAGACCAATTTCATTAATGCAGGTTGATTTAGTAGTGGCACACCTTTTATAACTAGGACAAAACGATGCGTTCCCACCCATAAAGGCCAAAACCCAATTTGACCATTACCTGCAGCATCAACCATTGCCCAAGCACTCGTATCAAGGTTTAAATTGTTCTTTAACAACCCCTGATGACGTTGATATAAAGATGAGAGATCAGCACTTAATGCTGATAATTCTTCTGCAGTTTCATGGGGAAACCCCTGTGAACATAAATAAAAACCTTGTTCATCCGCCAGTAATACTTTTCCTGAATCAGATAGACCAACAAGCAAGTCGGGCAAAAGCTCTTCAAGGCTACCTTCAGGAGCAGCCTGCTGATGTTCTTGCCCTTCCAACCAACCTAACGACTGCATCCGGTATAACAAAGCCAATATTTCTTCATTGTCATCAATGCCTGCCCACGACTGCAAGGCGTGAACACTCAATGCAGGTGGTAATCTTTTTTGCATCAATACACGTAATAATTTTCGTGATGGAGTGTCACTTTCACCGGAGACACAATAATAGGCTCCGGCTGGTGTCACCGACAGATGTACGTTATCAAGAAGTTGATAATTTTCTGAAGCACTCATAAAGTTGTCTCATATCCAAATTCATTAGCCATTTCTTTCCAGTATTTGGGAAGTGCAGCATTAATTTCTATCAAACGTTCATAAAAAACAATAAATTGTTCTGAGTCTCTGGTTGTTTGAAAAATCTCTAGCAAATCATGATGTAGTTCCAACTGCCTAGGCGTTGAAATTATCGCTTCTTCCAGAACTATTCTGGCCTGATCAAACTGACCATATTCAAGATAACTTGAGGCCTCTTCTACCGCATTAGACGATGTCTGATTTTGTTGATCGACCTTCTCGATAAAGTGCTGAGTAACTGCTAATCCATTGTTGAGAACTGCCTGTGTTGGTTTCTGTATGGCAATATCGGTAGTTACACCAGATTCGAGCGTTTGCTGTAATGCATTAAAATCCAATTCAGCTAACAAAGATTGGGCGTTAAACAACATTCTTTGACGTAATGCCAAACCATTGGGGCCCAATACTAGAAATAAATCAAATAAAGCGCCATAAAGTGCATTGGTATTCTGTTGCTGGATTAATAAATAAATTCGCTGAATGTGACTTCTAAAGTCATTTGGGGATTTTATGATTTGATATGTGAGGTATTGGCTAATAGCTGTAATTGGACAGGCTTTTTTAGGATGCAAAGAGATATCATCTGTCATAAAAAAAGCCGGTTCCATGGCTTCATCTTTTGTTAATACTACCGACAATAATCCATCATTTTTTTTCACTAACATCATGTCAGTTTGGTTCTCCATGACAAATAATACCCATTAACTTCCAGTTCCTTGTCTATAAGAGACACCTGTAAAAACATGTCATACATAAACCAAGTCTGAGTAGGGGTAATATAGTCATAAGACAAGACAATTAATGCGACGTCTATCTCATAACGATGAGATTTAATTGTCGAACTTCAACAATGTGTTAAATGTCCCTGAGATCATCACCAACTATCAATTATTTTTGTTATACAAATAAAGATATAACTACACAC
>QNEY01000216.1 GCA_003645385.1 Gammaproteobacteria bacterium
GCAACCCATATTTTAGTTTTATTCATCTCTATCCCTTATTTCCCTGAATCAAATGATAATCATAGCATTTGCTTATATTTCAATGTAGACCTGAATAAATGATAATCTATTTCAATATGAGATAATGCTTTTGTATCAGCATTGCCAACACACTATAAGGCTCAAAATTAACATGAACACTGAACAAATTTTATTAGACCGTAGTGACTCCAAATGTGAATTATGTGCTTCAGAATCCAAGCTGTCGGTGTACGAAGTCCCACCAGTCACCGATACCAGTGCTGACAAGTGTGTTCTACTTTGTGATACCTGCCGTGATCAGCTTGATAATCCAGAAAATATCGATGCAAATCACTGGCGTTGCCTGAATGATTCTATGTGGAATCCTGAACCAGCCGTTCAAGTAATGGCATGGCGACAGCTTACTCGTCTAAACAGTGAAGCTTGGGCTCGGGATCTACTTGACATGCTTTATCTGGAACCAGAAGTCCAACAATGGGCTGAGGCGACAGCATCAACTACTAATGATGATTCCACACCATCTAAAGATAGTAATGGCACCATATTGCTCGCAGGCGATAGTGTCACACTGATCAAAGATCTAGATGTAAAAGGTGCAAACTTCACTGCTAAACGTGGTACAACGGTAAAAAATATTTCACTGACCGATAATCCAGAACATATTGAAGGTCGTGTTAACGGCACCCGAATTGTATTGTTAACAAAATTCCTAAAAAAGGCCAATTAGGCACGTCTCCTATATTTAGACTGAGACTTGATTACGACCTTTTTTCTTTGCTCGGTATAAGGCCGTATCTGCCTGTTTTAAAAGGTTCCATGCTGAGGCATTCTTCTTGCCTTTTGAGTCTGCCAAACCAATAGACACTGTAACCTGAACAGTTTTAGACTTGCTGTTTCTGGTTCTTTGTTTGGTATTACGTCGGCCCTGCCTGTTCACCACAAAAGGCATATCAGCTATGACTTTGCGTAATGTTTCAAGATGCGCCTCACTATCCTGTCGAGCCTTACCTGGAAAAACAATCGCAAACTCTTCGCCACCATAACGATAAGGCAATCCTTTCCCGCTCACATCTTTCATCTTGGAAGCAATCATTCTTAACACTTCATCACCAGTATCATGGCCATAGCTATCATTAAATTTTTTGAAATGGTCTACGTCCAGCATAGCAACGGTATAAGTCCCACTTATGGATTGAAACCTTTCCCTTAATGCCCGCCGCCCTGGTAAATCCGTCAACTCATCCAGATATGCCATCCGCCATGATTCCTGCATAACCGCATACAAACACATGAGTAAGCCTGCACTAATAAAGACATTTAAAACATAAGCATTTTTTTCCAACTGCAACACCAGCAGCAATACTAGTAGAATGCCTAAACTAGCCGCAACAAGTGGTGATGGCCTCAAAAAACTCAACAACAGCAATTGGAAAAAAATGATTAAAGAACAGAAAATGACTGTTTGTGGTAACGGTGTCCAATCAAAATAACGAGCAGGTAGCCAATCTGTTAGTAGATAGTATTGCACTAAATCGGGTGTTTCAATAATAGTCCATGCAGAAAAAACTAAGACCAGCAGTAATGCTGCATAAACAGGTATTGATCGTACGCTCAACAATCCTCGTTCAGGCATTACTGTAAAAAAAAGTAGTAACAGTGGCACAAAGCCAGAAAGCAGTCCGTAATGAAGCGCTGTAGGTGTCAATTCAAAAATCAACACCCCGCTGACCGACATAATCAACAGCATGAAAAAAAAGATGGCACTACGATTAAAATGAATCGTTAACATCCCCACTAAAGCTGCCAACATAAGCGGTAGATAAGCTAAAGAATCAACTATTAATGATGGAGATCGTAAAAATTGCTGATAACCATAAACAACCGATATTAATATTACTAATATTGGTATCAAACTTTTTAGGGAATTCATCATCATAGTTTTACTTCCTGAATAAGCTATTATTTAATGATGTTGTGGTTTTAAAATAAAAAGATCTAAATCATCTGCAAATTCTATTGGGCCAGAATAAAACTGTTTAATGTAATGCTCGGTTTCCTGCTCTCTTCCCAACGTCCGTATCATCCTATGAGACAAAACCACTTTTTTTGCACCAGCATTACTAGCAATCTTACCTATCTCGGAGGGTCGCACATGTAGCCTTGTAGCAATGCCTCCAGCAGATTCTGGAACAGCATTATTCATCACCAGAATATCGGTGTCTTCGGCCAATATAGGCAAACTTTGGTAGCTATTGCTCATATCTCCAGAGAACGTGATCGAACAATCAAAAACATTTACTCGCCATGCTAGTGCAGATACAGGACCATGATGGACAGAAATTGCATTCAAACTTAAGTTTTTGCTTAAGCGATAGTTTTGTGCTTTCTGCTGGCCTAGAGGCACGTCAACTGTCTGAAGATGAAATTCGCTTTCTTTCGATCTATTCACATAATTATTAAGATAACGAAATACGCCCTGATCACCCAAAAGATTTTCGACAAACTCGCTAGTTGCCGGCATCAATTCATTGCCAGTCGGTCCATATACCGCTAAATCACGATCTCGAGGTGTAAAGAAGGAAGCCTTAATAAAAGCCGGAAAATCCGCGCTATGATCTACATGTAAGTGGGTAAAGACAACTGCCTCCACATCCTCAAATTTCGCGCCTGACTTTTCAAAGTTGAGACTACTGCCAGCACCGGCATCTATTAACACTAAAGCCTTACCATTCATCCAGATCAAATAGGAACTTGAAGCTCGTTGATCGCCTAACTCAGGCCCTCCCGAGCCTAAAACTTGTAGCTGTACCTGATTATCAACACATACGGGCCCCGCATGTATCGTAGTAGATAATACAAGCAACAAGAACAGTACTGATAGTATTTCCCTTATCAATTGAGCATACTCCCTTGGTGCTGAATTGACATCGAGTCGGCCTAACCCCTGAAGATCATTATCGCTGTCAAATCTAAGTTATTTTACGGTGTAACCTTTTCCTTCTAGACAGGCCCCATATGCCCGGTTGTACTGATTACGATCATTGATGTATTTATCTGTTTCCCGCTGCTCCCACTCTCTGGTTTTCTGTTCAGTAGCGCTATTAGCTGACCCTTGTCTCATCCCGCCAATCAAGCCACCAGCTGCCGCACCACGTCTTGCCGATTTACGGCTGTCACCAATGATTACACCCGAAACTGCACCACCTAAAGCCCCTCTAGCAGCGCCACCCGATTTTTTCTGTTGTGATGGAGGAGGAGTTGATGCCGTTGGCACTACCATAGGATCAAACCCCGTTTGGCCTTTTGCCCAACCATAGCAACTATATTTATCCTGCTCCAATTGCTCCGAAGTCTGACCATTTGCTGGAAAAATCATTAAATCGTTTGCTATAGCAGACGTTGCCCCACCAATTAATGCAACAACAACTACTCCTAAAGTTATTGAAAATTTCATGTTGTTTTCCCTATGTTCTCTTTATATTCTATTGGCTATATATTAATAGTATGACGCATTCTTCAAGCTCCATGAAGCTTATTGATCAACTAACTCTTTGATTTTAGAAATTACCTTTAATTAGCTAAACTGTACTAAATCACCCTCTCTATTAAAGGCTAA
>QNEY01000217.1 GCA_003645385.1 Gammaproteobacteria bacterium
ATGCTCCGCTATCATTGTGCCATACTCCATTTTATAAATATGGTCACCAGCTAAAATCACAATATATTTTGGGCCATGATTTCGTAGAATATCAATATTTTGGTAGACCGCATCTGCTGTACCAGCATACCATCCTTGCTCTGTACGTTGAGAAGCGGGTAATAATTCAACAAACTCTCCCATTTCACCACGCATATATCCCCAGCCTTGCTGAATATGACGCATTAATGAATGTGCTTTATATTGAGTTAGAATACCTATACGGCGAATGCCCGAGTTCACACAATTTGATAAGGGAAAATCGATGATTCTAAACTTGCCACCAAAGGCTACAGCTGGTTTTGCACGCCAATCTGTTAATTGCTTTAATCGTGAACCTCTACCACCTGCTAAAACAAGTGCTAGTGCATCTTTGGTAAGACGACTAACAAACCGCGTGCTATCATTATCTGACATTGAGATATCTCCAACGTGTGAGTGAATAAGCTTATAAGTGTTATATCATACCGTATTAGTAGGATATAATCAGCTTAAATTTTACAAAAATATTTAAACTTTAGGATCAAATCATGAGTGTTAACCAACCATTATCTGAAGACTTAATTAAAATTATAGAAGCGCGTCACCATGATCCATTTTCAGTATTAGGTGCTCATGAACACGGAAAAAAAACCACTGTCACCGTCTTTTTACGTGACACTCAAAAAGCATCGTTAAATAATGAGCTTAAATTAAAGCGAATCGAAGGTACCGATCTCTTTCAATGGACAGGAAAAACTGAGCAACTTGAAAAACCTTACACCATAGATCGTATAGCAGGTAATGGTGATGCTGTTGCTAACCACGACCCTTACAGTTTTTTACCTCAATTATCAGAATATGACCTGCATTTATTCTCTGAAGGCAAACATTGGCATGCCTACCGTATTTTAGGTGCACATCCACATCAGGTTGATGGTGTAGATGGCACCTTGTTTTCGACTTGGGCTCCCAGTGCACAGCGAGTCAGTGTTATAGGTGACTTTAATCAATGGGATGGCCGTTGTAACTCAATGCGTGCACGTGGTAACAGTGGTGTTTGGGAATTATTTATTCCTGACATTTCTGCGGGTGAAATATATAAATTTGAAATTAGAGCCCAAGATGGTTCTTTACATTCCAAAATGGACCCATACGGCCAACAGGCAGAATTACGTCCAAGTACTGGCTCTATTGTTGCAGCCAATAGTGAACACAAATGGCTGGACACTGATTGGATGTCTAAACGTGAAAAGACCGATTGGTTACACACACCTCATTCAGTTTATGAAGTCCATATGGGATCATGGAAAAGAAATGATGCCGGTGATTTTTTAACGTATCGTGAAATGGCCGAACAAATGGTGCCATATGTTAAAGAGCTTGGTTTCACTCATATCGAATTATTGCCTGTTACTGAACACCCCCTAGATATCTCATGGGGCTATCAAACAACCGGCTATTTTGCACCAACCAGCCGCTTTGGCTCACCCGATGATCTACGTTATTTTATCGATACCTGTCATCAAAATGGCATCGGTATTATTTTGGATTGGGTACCGGGTCACTTCCCGAAAGATGCTCATGGTTTAGCTCGATTTGATGGTAGCGCCTTGTATGAGCATGCCGATCCACGTCAAGGTGAACATCAAGACTGGGGCACTTATATTTTCAACTATGGTCGCAGTGAAGTTACTAACTTCCTGTTATCAAGTGCTTTTTACTGGCTAGAAGAATTCCATATTGATGGTTTACGCGTTGATGCTGTCGCATCAATGCTCTATCTTGATTACTCTCGTGAAGAAAATGAATGGGTTCCCAACCAATATGGTGGCCGTGAAAACCTTGAAGTAATTGAGTTCTTGAAGCACATGAATGTAGTGTTGCATCAAGAGCATCCTGGCTGTTTAATCGCTGCTGAAGAATCAACTTCATACCCTATGGTGTCACGTCCTGCTTCTATGGGTGGTCTAGGCTTCTCAATGAAGTGGAATATGGGTTGGATGCATGACATTCTCGAATACATGAAAGAAGACCCGATAAACCGTCGTTATCATCATGATTCTCTGACTTTCGGTCTACTCTATGCCTTCACTGAGAACTTTGTATTACCGTTTTCTCATGATGAAGTAGTGCATGGTAAAAATGCAATGATTAATAAGATGCCAGGCGATGAATGGCAACGTTTTGCTAATCTGCGATTGCTATACACAATGATGTTTACCTACCCCGGTAAAAAACTGTTATTTATGGGCTTAGAATTTGCACAAGGCACAGAATGGGATTGTGAAAAAGAACTCGATTGGTATGTACTTGATTATCCATTGCATCAAGGTATGAAAACCTTAGTAAGTGATTTGAACAAACTATACACTGAAACGCCTGCATTATATCGACATGACTTTGATCCACATGGCTTTGAATGGCTGGAAGCAAATGATAGAGAACACTCTATTTTGAGTTATATTCGTAAAGACGGCGAAAATTCTGTTATCAGCATCTTTAACTTTACTCCGGTACCAAGAAAGCCATATCGTATCGGCGTGCCAGAAATGGGTACTTATAAAGTCCTCCTTAATTCTGACAATAATAATTATGGTGGTAGTGATTTTAGTGGTATTCGCAAGATTGAAGCTGAAGAATTATCCTGGTCAGGCAAGCCTTATTCCATTGAACTTGACCTGCCACCATTAGCAGGTATTGTGCTACAAAAAACTTCTTAGGTAACAACAAACTTTTAGTCTGAAAAATAGCCTGCTTTTATGCAGGCTATTTTGTTGCTAACTATATGTTATGCCTTGCCAATTTCGTAAGGTGGAACTTCTAAATGTTTTTCACCCATTTCATAAATAGTGTCGGCATTGCCAACAATCAGCTCATTCGGCAAGCAAGCCACTTTAGGGTCTTTATTTGGGTAATCAGCATCATGTAAAACATAGCGTATTGCATTTAAACGAGCACGTTTTTTACAATCAGATTTGACCACAGTCCAAGGTGAATCTTTAGTGTCAGTATAAAAAAACATCGCTTCCTTGGCTTCAGTATAATTATCCCATTTGTCGAGTGATGCTAAATCGATATCACTGATTTTCCATTGCTTCAATGGGTCATGTTGACGCGAATGTAATCGACGAAATTGTTCATTCCTACTAATCGAAAACCAGAACTTGATTAGCTTGGTGCCACTGCGAGTAATCATGCGTTCCATTTCAGGTGCTTGTCGCATGAACTCCAGATATTCTTGTGGTGTGCAAAAACCCATAACCCGTTCAACACCAGCGCGGTTATACCATGAGCGATCAAGCAACACAATTTCACCTTTAGTCGGTAAATGTTGAATATAGCGTTGAAAATACCATTGACCTCTTTCCCGATCATCAGGTTTTTCTAATGCAATAACAGGTGCGCCACGAGGATTTAAGTGTTCAGTGAAGCGCTTAATTGTTCCACCTTTCCCCGCTGCATCGCGACCTTCGAAAATAATCAGATATTTTTGTCCAGTTTCTTTCACCCAGTGCTGAAACTTTGCTAATTCTATTTGTAAAAGCTTCTTTTCTTTTTCATATTGGGCTTTCTTCATCTTTGTTTTATACGGGTAATTAGC
>QNEY01000218.1 GCA_003645385.1 Gammaproteobacteria bacterium
AACATAAGTACTGTACTGACCTGATAATGCTGGCCATTTTGCTGCTGGAACACCAGCTCCATTTGGTCCATGGCAAGCCATACAAGCTGGTACTGCTGTTTCTTTATTACCCGCACGATATAAGGTTTTTCCTGCATTAAGTAAATCTTCAGATACTGCACCCGGTGCCACTTTATTGCCTGCATAATAAGCAGCCAAATCAGCAATATCTTGGTCGCTTAAATTAGCAACCATTGGTGCCATGACAGCATTGTTGCGAGCACCACTTTTGAAATCAGCGAGCTGTTTGGCAAGATAAGCTTCACCTTGTCCCGCCAATTTTGGAAACATATCTGAAGGACTATTTCCATCAGCACCATGACAAGCAGCACAGACTTGTGCTTTGCCTTTTCCTGCAGAGGCGTCACCTGCAGCCATTGCTGGAGCTACTGAACCCAATGCCAAACACATCACTGTCATTATCAACAATTTTTTCATCGTTATTCCCAAGTTGAACATCCAATAAACAAAACAGTGAATATGCTACTCTTATTGTTGTATTTTTGCACCTTGAGCTCGCTATGTCACAACTCTATCGTCAGGCCCATTACACTATCAGTGCTACTCAGTTATCTGAGCTACCTCCTGATACTGGGATTGAAGTCGCATTTGCTGGTCGTTCCAATGCCGGAAAATCGAGTGCTATCAATACCATTACCGATCAAAAAGCGCTCGCTCGTATCAGTAAAACCCCTGGTCGCACTCAAATGATTAATTTTTTTGCGCTTGATGACGATCGAGCCTTGGTTGATCTGCCTGGCTATGGTTACGCCAAAGTACCAGAAAAAATGAAGATTCGCTGGCAACAAACCTTGGGGAAATATCTTGAAACAAGGCAAGCACTAAAAGGCTTGATATTGATGATGGATATACGCCATCCTCTTAGAGAGTTTGACCAGCAAATGATTGGATGGGCTAACAAGTCCGAGTTACCTGTTCATATCCTGCTCACTAAATCGGATAAGCTTAAACATGGTGCTGCCATGGCAAGTTTGCATAAAGTCACTGCTGAACTAAAAAAACTAAATCTTAATGCTAGTGTCCAATTATTTTCATCACTTAAAAAAACTGGGAAAGATGAAGCTATTGCTCAACTAGATCGCTGGTTTCAAGCTGAAACGGAACAAACTGAATAAAGGATCAGATATGAATGATTCCATCATACAAAGTCGTCGTAAATTCCTGCAAAAAGCTGCCTTAGGTGGTGCATTAGCCGGCACAGTTAGTCTGCCAGTCTGGGCAAACTCCGATAAGCTTGAATTCCCTGATGATTTACCAGAATGGATGCGTATCCCTGGTGGTGATTTTAGTAATTATGGCCAACCATCTCCTCATGAGCAACAAGTTATTCGTTGGATTTCGGCCAACCCTGCAGCACCAGGTAATGGTGTATCTTGGACGCCTTTACACGATCTTAAGGGCACAATCACTCCTAATGGCCTACATTATGAACGCCACCATAATGGTGTACCTCAAATAGTTCCCGATCAACATATTCTGTTAATTGATGGCCTCGTGAACAAACCACTCAGTTTTGATATGAAAAGCTTGGAGCGATACCCCATGGTGTCACGTACTTGCTTTATAGAATGTGGTGGTAATAGTAATAGTGGCTGGCGAAGTAATCCCATACAATCCCAAGCTGGTTATGCACACGGCTTGGTCTCTAATGCTGAATGGACAGGTGTTCCACTCAAAATATTACTCGAGGAAGCAGGGATTAAACCAACTGCAAAATGGGCTATTGCTGAGGGTGCTGATGCTGCAGCATTAAATATCAGCATTCCTCTGGAAAAACTGCTCGATGATGCCATGTTGGCCTTATATCAGAATGGTGAGCGTCTACGACCAGAGAATGGTTATCCTATGCGTCTGGTTCTACCCGGCTGGGAAGGTATTTTAAATGTTAAATGGTTACGCCAACTACGACTGACAGATGAGCCTATCATGTCACGTGATGAAACATCTCAATACACCGAACTGTTACCCGATGGTACAGCCCGCCAATTTACCTTTGTAAACGAAGCCAAATCACTGATCACTTCTCCTTCACTTGGAATGATGCTCCCTGACAATCCGGGAATTTATCAAATATCTGGTTTAGCTTGGTCTGGTCGAGGGAAAATTAGCCGTGTTGAGATTTCAGTTGATGGTGGAGATAATTGGGTAGATGCAGAATTGCATGGGCCAGTACTTGATAAAGCATTTACTCGATTTAGCTTACCGTGGCATTGGCAAGGTGAATATGCCATTTTACAAAGCCGTGCTACTGATGAAACAGGTTATGTACAACCTACCCGTGAAGTATTAGTTGAAAATCGTGGAAAACATGGCTTTTTCCATTACAACGCTATTGTCAGTTGGGAAATCACTGAAGAAGGAGATATTAATCATGTCTATGGTTTCTAAGTTTATCTCCAGCACTGCAATTATCCTCATATCCATAAATAGTTTTGCTGATACTGATTATCAACCCTTAGGTAAAGCCGCCGATGATCTTAGCAAGCAAGCTCAATGGAATCTAAGCATTTCTCCAACGGGTGAAGGATTACCCGCTGGTAAAGGTACTGCTGCTCAAGGTTCTAAAATATTTGCCCTTCAATGTGCCGGTTGCCATGGTCCAGAAGGTATAGGTGCCAGTGCAGATCCTTTAATGGGCGAAGTCGGCTCTCTAGCCAGTGAATACCCAGAAAAAACAGTCAATAGCTACTGGCCATATGCCACGACCCTATTTGATTACATTCGTCGGGCAATGCCTATCAATGCACCATTTTCACTGACAGCTGATGAGGTTTACGCACTTTCTGCCTATATATTAAGTCAAGATGGTATAATTGCCGCCGATGTAGAACTCAACCAAGAAAATCTACCGCAGGTAGCGATGCCAAATCGCGATGGTTTTATAGCCATATATCCTGAATAAGACAATTAATTTTATAAAATATTTTAAGGACCCATTTAATGAGCCCTCGCTACGCATGTACTGTTACGACTAATCCAGCACTGAATAATACGCCCGAATTAGGAATGGATGAAAAATCATTAGAACAAGACTTCAAAAGCTATTACGGCACTCACCTTGCACAAGATAAAGGTTGTGCTTCCGGTCATTATCTCTATACATCACTTGCTTTAACACTCCGTGATCGCTTATTTGAGCGCATGAAGCACACTAAACAGACTTACGCTGAAACCAAGTGTAAACAAGCTTATTACCTATCAATGGAATTTTTGATGGGTCGTGCTATGGGTAATGCCGCTCTCAACCTTGGTTTGGATAAAACGGTTACTAAAGCCATGAATGATCTTGGTTTAAGCTTTGAAGAACTAACGGAACTGGAGCATGATGCTGGTTTAGGAAATGGTGGTTTAGGTCGTCTTGCAGCATGTTTTATTGATAGCTGTGCAACATTACAGCTACCAGTCACTGGCTACGGTATTCGCTATGAATACGGTATGTTTCAACAAAGTATTGATAATGGTAATCAAGTTGAAATGCCTGATCACTGGTTACGAGATGGTAATCCATGGGAACTAGAACGACCAGAATTTACCCAACGTATTAAATTTGGTGGCCAC
>QNEY01000219.1 GCA_003645385.1 Gammaproteobacteria bacterium
ATCGATTGTGAGATCTGGATATGCTGATGGAGCAAATGGATTTGGAGTAACTGATATATCAATAGGTATTGACATTCCAGCATTAATATATCAACCAAAAGGTGCTAACACATCTGGATATAATCCTGCACAATCAGAAATGTTTTCAGTATTACCATCATATGAGATGTATTTGCATGATCCATTAAGAGAAATCAAGATTGGTGATGCAATAACAGATTCAAGTGGACAAAGAACACAAGTAACAGCAGTTTACATTACTGATAATGGAACTCACTTATCTACAACAGCATACGATGAAAGCTAGTGTAGAGGTATCGTTTGGTAGTAATGTTATTGATGTCAACAAAAAGATAAATAGGTTTGCAGGTAATATAATTAACAAGAAGATGTTAACTAATGTTGCCAATGATGAAGTAAAGGCTATTAAACATAGAATTACAACATCAAAAGAATCTCCAAGTGGAAAAGCTTGGGCACCATGGAGTTATGCCACAATTAAGGCAAGACAGAAAGATGGAACAATTGCTCGTGGTAAATTGTATCATTATGGTAAGTTATTAAAATCATTTAGAACCAAAGTTTCTAATAAGATGATTGAGATTGGAACTAATGTTAGGTATGCAAAATACTTACAATTTGGTACCAATAAGATGCCAGCACGACCATTCATGGGATGGAATAAAGAATCGAAAGCTAATTTTGCTAAGCGATTGAAAGAACAAATAAGGAAAATTAAATGAGCATATCAGCAACATCAAGAGATATTGTTAATAGAGTCAAGGCGTTACCAGAATTAAGTAATCGTGTTGGTTTTACAGTTGGAGCACAAGATATGGATCCGATGAATGATAAGTTGACATTACCCTTTGTTTGGATAATTTATACGGGTGATAATTTAGTATCTACTAATGAGATCAATCCTGGATGTGAATTTATCAAATTAAATTATATAGTTAAGGTTGCGATTGATTATGACCGAGACGAAAATGAACTAATAGACACCAGACTGCCATTGTTACACACGATAGCGGATGCATTAGTTGGAGAAACTCCAGCGATATTGCCTGGTAGTGCATGGTTGTACGAAGGCCAATCTGTAGAGTCAATTGATTCAGACAGGCAGGTGTGGGTACAAAATTATAGTATCAAGTTTGGATTGTAATAAATACGTAGACTGTGATATATATCAAAAAACTTAAATAATTATTGGAGTAAGAAAATGGCTTGTAATAACAGCGAATATTTTGTAGGTAACGGACCTCTATACATCCGTAGAGTTGGTGGTGATTGTGCTGGACCAACAGAAGGCTTCTGGCCTGTTGGTGATGCAGGGGAATTTTCAATTTCCAATGATCAATCATTTAACGACCATTATGAAAGTCAAACAGGTGCAAGAACAAGAGCAGCACGTTGGTTAGAATCAACTTCTGTCGAGTTCTCATTGCAGGTGTTCGATTTTAAATTGGAAACATTAGCAGCTTTGCTTCAAGGTACACAATCAGCCGCAGTAGCAGCAGGTTCGGTAGCAGCTGAAGCGATAACAGATGCATATGAAGATCAAGTATTTTATGTTGCATTCCCTGGAATATCAGCAGTAACTATATTAGATGGAGCTACTCCATTAGTTGAAGGTACTGATTTTGAATTAGTTGACAGTGGACGTGATGGTGGTATTAAGATCATATCTGGTGCACCTAACTTCTCTGCTGGAAATCAACTTGATGTAGATTATACACATGTTGGTATTGAAGGTTCTGTAAGTGCGTTGACATCTGGTGTTGAAGATTATGAAATCCGTTTCAATGGTATCAACTTGAATAACCAGAATAAACCAGTTATTGTAAATGTTAAGCGTGCACAATTTAGTGCTGCTGAAAACATTTCATTGATTGGAACAGACATTACTGAATTGACATTTACTGGTGCTGTATTACCAGATGCAAATGGTGATTTCTACGAAATTGTTAAATCAAACGACGTAGTGTAAAACAACTGATTGAGGTGGCCATTTTGGTCACCTCATTCTATATTATATTAAATGAAAGGAACCAATAATGGTTAAAACAATAACAGAAAAAGAACTAGATTTAATCTTTCCCGAAGATGAAGTGACCATCGGTGGTCATGTGTTCACTATCCGTCCATTCTCATTTGCTGAGACACGTGTAGTTGCGACAAAACTAAAGAAAGTTCTTCACTTATTCGCTGCAGATAATTTGGATGCAAATGCATTTGGACAAATTTATGGTGATGCATACGAAGGTATTCGTGATGTCATAGCAATGACATTAAACATCAATAAAAATCTTGTTGACAGATTTGATGTCGCAAGTGCTTTCAGAGCTATAACTCATATTATAAAAATAAATAAAGATTTTTTTTCAGAATCCGTCGGACCCGAGATAGAGGAACTGGCGGCGATGTTCGGAATGAACGACAAGGAAGAAGCGGAACAACCGGAGAGCTAATTGTTGCTCTGTTGTCTCATGGCTTTACATTAACTGATGTAAAGGCTATGTCTGATGAACAAATAGTATATTATTATACTGCTTGTATATCTTATGACGCTACTTGGATTGATATGATGACTACAGCTATGTCCAGATCCAACGCTCAAACTAAAGAACAACTGAAAGGATTGAATAAGTCTGTCGAACATATGAGAATGGCAGCCACCAAACAATTACTTAAACGAGAATAACCATGGACGAAACTCTTAATCTCAAGATGGTGCTTTCCTTACGGGATAAAGCAACTAAGAAATTACAGAAATTCAATAGAGAATTATTAAAGACACAGAAACTTATGCGGGAGACTGGTAAGCTTAATTTGTCTACGTCTAAAGGTTCTGGTAGTAAAGGTGGAGGTGGTGGTTCTGGAGTTGGTGGCGCATTAGCTGGGGCTGGAGCATTAGGTGCTGGATCTGCAGTTGCAGGTGGTATTGCTTCTGGAGTGGGTGCAGGTTCAAAAGCAGTTCGAGTATTAATTACTGCACTCGCTGAAGTTCAAAAACAAATTCAAAGTGTTGATCAACATATATTGGGATTATCAACCAACATTACTTCATTTGCTCAACACATGAATGATGGTGCATCAGCATCAGAAGCATTAAACAAAACATTAAAAGAAGACCATTTTGAAAATGCTGCTGATGCTGTCGACAAATACGGCAATCGTGTTGATAAAAGTGCTAATTCATTAAAGAAACACATAAAACAACAAAACCGATCAGAAAAAGCAACAAAGAAACAAACCAAAAGTGTCAATCAATTATCTGGTGCATATGGTAAACTAAAAGGTTTAATTGCAACATATCTTGGAGCTAATTTAATTGGTAAGATTGTTGAGATCGGTGCTCAATATCAAGATTTAAAGACAACATTACAGATTGTTACTGGTTCTATAGAAGAACAAGCACGAGCTTTTGGATTTATTAAGAAATTAGCACTTAAATTACCATTAAGTGTTGCTGAATTAACTGAAGCATTCATTAGAATGAAGTCTTTGGGTATAGCTCCAACATAAGAACGATTAATTTCATTCACCAATACAGCATCAGCAATGAACAAAACGTTGCGTCAAATGACAGAAGCTGTGGCTG
>QNEY01000220.1 GCA_003645385.1 Gammaproteobacteria bacterium
AGTTGAATAATCATTTATAAGTAAATGATTATGTATTCAGGGGGGAATAACATTGATCTGGATCAATATAAGCTGTGGTTGAACTTTTTGGTGGATGGCAGATACAAAGAAGCCAGTCATAATGACTGGCTTCTTTTATGAATGATTGGCTTATTTTTACTGGCTTAATAAGCCATAGGCAACTAAACCGATCCATGTCAACGCAAACAAAAAAATCAGTAGTGTAAAGTTTTCAATGATTAACTCTTCTAGTTTTGCCATAATATTTCTCTCTTGTTGGTTTGATTGCGCAAAATATAAAGTAAAGATAGCAGTTTCGATAAAATTAAGCTAGTTTGAGGGTAGTCAATAAGGGATAAATCAATAGTGACAAAGAGTGGCGGTAAATGGAAATAGAAATAGATAATTTGATGTTACAAAGTGGTGTTCAATTTGGCACCAGTGGAGTGCGGGGCCTAGTAACAGACATGACTGATAAGGTTTGTTGGGCTTATGTCACAGCATTTTTGCAATATCTGCAACAAAACAATTTGATTATGCCTGATTCTGAGGTTGGTATTGCAGGAGATTTAAGATCAAGCAGTGAACGCATTATGAATGCTGCTGCTGCTGCTGTGTCCGACTTTGGTTTGAAACCGAAAAATTATGGAACCATACCATCACCTGCTATTGCACTTTTTGGGCTAAAAAAAGAAATTCCAACGATTATGGTGACAGGCAGTAATATTCCAGATGACAGAAATGGCATTAAGTTTAATACACCTGCGGGTGAAATATTAAAAGCGGATGAGCTACAAATACGTGGGCAAATTGTAGAGGTACCAATAGAACCATTTCTTGAAGATGGCTCGTTAAAAAATGCTGGATATTTACCCTCAAAGCTAAATGATGCCAATGAGTTCTATATTGATCGTTATTTGGATTTCTTCCCTGAAAATTGTTTAAAAGAGTTGAACATAGGTTTGTATCAACATTCAGCAGTGACACGTGACTGTCTACAGACTATTTTGGAAGGCTTAGGTGCAAAGGTCACATCTCTTGGACGTAGTGATGAATTTATCTCTGTCGATACTGAAGCAATTAGACCAGAAGATGTTGCATTGGCAAAACAATGGAACGCTGAATTTGGCTTTGATGCCATTGTTTCCACGGATGGGGATGGTGATCGGCCATTAGTGAGTGATGAAAATGGGTGTTGGTTACGTGGTGATATTGTCGGTGTTTTCTGTGGTCAATATTTGAAAATTGATACAATTGTGACACCAGTCAGTAGTAATTCAGCTGTTGAAAAGTGTGGTTTTTTTAATAAGGTTTCGAGAACTAAGATTGGTTCTCCTTATGTTATCGAAGCTATGCAACACGCTAGCCAGGATAATAAAAATTCAGTTGGAGGCTATGAAGCTAATGGTGGTTTTTTATTAGAGACGGATATTAATGTTAACAATAAAAAGCTGACTCGTCTCCCGACACGAGATGCTGTGATAGTTATTGTCAGTGTCTTAATATTAGCCCAACAAAAGCAACAGACTGTGTCGGAATTGTTGGCAACATTGCCTAGCCGTTATACCTTTAGTGGTCGTTTAAAAGCATTTCCAACTGAGTTAAGCCAACAATATCTTTCAAAAATGGTAACAGGGGACCTAAAGTCTGATCTTAAGTCCATTACAAAGTTGTTCGATAAGGTGGGACAAGCAACAGCTATTGATACTACCGATGGTGTGCGTATTACCTTTAGCAATGATGAGGTAGTACACCTTCGCCCATCGGGAAATGCACCTGAACTACGCTGTTATAATGAAGCCGCAACACCACAAAGAGCCGAAGAGCTCAACTCGATTTGCATGGCAGTAATCAAGGGGTCAGCCAGCTTGATTTGATCTATTGCTCGTTGTATAGTTAGCACATGGCACGATTACCCAGAATAGTACTACCAAACCAACCATTGCATATCATGCATCGTGGCAATAACAGGCAAAATATATTTGAGTCTGAAGAAGACATGGTTCGGATAAAAGATGACATTACAATATCTCTGGCAAAGAATGACTGTTGTTTGCATGCCTATGTCATTATGTCTAATCATCTGCATTTGTTGATTACTCCAGAGGATAAAGAGCAACTCGGAAAATTTATGCAGTCGATGGCAAATCGTTATAGCCGGTATTTTAATTTAAAACATCACCGAACAGGCACAATGTGGGAAGGGCGATTTAAATCATGTTTGGTTGATAGCGAACATTATCTATTCAGTTTATATAAATATATTGAAATGAATCCTGTTGTGGCTGGGATGGTCGATGATGCAGCTGATTATCGCTGGTCAAGCTATAGTCACAATGCTATAGGTCAGATAGATCCGTTAATAACTGAGCATGAATTATATAAAAGTCTAGGCGAAAATACTGTCGAACGTTTTGAAAATTATAGGAAAATATTTTCCAAGCTAAATTTAAGTAAGCAAAAGAATCAAATAGAAGAAGCGACTATGCGTGGTGAGGTGTATGGAAGCAAAGACTTTCATAACAGAATAAAACAATTGATTTCGCGTTCAACGAAGCTAACTTCTCACGGAGGTGATAGAAAAAGTGAGGATTATAAGAATCAAGCTGGCTGACCCCTTGATTACTTGATTATCAAGGTTTATATTCATTCTCGTAATAATAATTAGTTGCTTCGATAAAACCTTCTACACTACCGCAATCAAAACGACGACCTTTGAATTTAACAGCAAGTACTTGTCGGTCTTGTGCTAATAGACGTAATGCATCGGTAATCTGGATTTCTCCATTTGCACCAGGTTCTGTTTTTCTTAAATATGTGAAAATTTCAGGTGTCAGAATATAACGGCCGATAATTGCCATATTAGTAGGTGCATCTTCAGGCTTAGGTTTTTCAACCATATCGGTAACTTGATAAATACCATCGGCAATTTCCTCGCCAGAGATAATCCCATAACTTGCCGTGTCTTCAATTGGAACTTCTTCAATTGCAATGATGCTGCATTGATAGCGTTGATAAAGCTCAGCCAATTGGCCCATTGCTTTTGTTTGGTCATCTTCTGTTGGGGTTGCACATAAGTCATCAGCAAGCATGACTCCAAAAGGTTCAGGTCCAATCATCGGCTCACCAGTCAAAATGGCATGACCTAAGCCCAACATTTCGCGTTGGCGCATAAATACAAATTCACAGTTATCCATTACGTGACGAATGTCTTCAAGATATTTTTCTTTTGAAGTACCAAATATTTGGTGTTCAAGTTCAAAACTGGTATCAAAATGGTCGGCTATTGCTCGTTTTCCTCGACCAGTAATAAAGCCAATTTGGTTCATACCGGCTTCTAATGCTTCTTCAACCCCATATTGAATAAGAGGTTTATTAACGATTGGCAACATTTCTTTAGGCATAGCCTTGGTTGCAGGTAAGAAACGAGTACCATAACCTGCAGCGGGGAATAAACATTTACGAATGTGTGGTGCATTAGCCATATTTTGAATATTTCCTTGTCAAAAAAGTCTATACTTTAGTATTGTTTACGTGCGAAAAGATAGAAACTAAATTAAATATCATTATAATTCAAGTTTAACTTAACAT
>QNEY01000221.1 GCA_003645385.1 Gammaproteobacteria bacterium
GCCAAAGTTGACGAGAAAGAATGTACTGATGAATCAGAGGTTGAAGAAACACCAAAGAAAGTGAGGCGTACAGGTAAGTTAAAAGCAAAAGCAAAAGAAAAGAAGAAAAAAGTCGTGCGAAGACGCAGACGTAAACTTAAATAGAGGTGGTGTAATGACCAAACTACCAGATAAATTACCACCGTACTACAGCCCCCGTATCTCAAGTGAGTTGCCTGACTGTTCAAGTCCACTCACTTTTGACACGTACTCCCGCTGTTCAATGCGGTGTCAATACTGCTTTAGTCATGCTCAAAAGGATGTGAATCCTGGGACAAAAGATGCCCCACTACAGGGTGTTAATGTAGAAAAGTTATTCAGCATGGTTGATGGTACCTCCAATACAAAAGAGGGCAAGCTGTTCCACAAATACTTTTTCAGTGAGGAGTTTTTGTTTCACTGGGGTGGGCTGGCTGATTCCTTTTGTCATTATGAACGCAAGTATGGCACCTCTTATGAAATATTGGAAGGACTACTTGAGCGTAAGTATCCAATGATGTTTAGCTCAAAAGGTCCAGCCATTACTGATGATTCCTATGTGCAGTTATTTGAAAAGTACAAGAAGCAGAACACAATGGCGTTTCAATTCAGTATTGTAACTGCCGATGATGAACTGGCTAAGAAGGTTGAGCCAGGAGTGCCTAGCCCTACTGAACGCTTTGAGAACATGAAAGTTCTGAGTGACATGGGGTACTGGACTATACTGAGGCTCAGACCCTTCATCATTGGAGTTACTGATGAATCATTACCTGAACTGTTGCAGAAAGCGTATGAGTCTGGGGCAAAAGCTATCAGCACTGAGTTCTATGCTATGGATCATCGTTGCGTTGGTTCTATGCGTAAAGCAACTGAGAACATGGGTAGGCTAATGGGTGTGGATAATGTATTCAAATACTTCCACAACCTGTCACCCAAAGAACGTGGTGGGTACTGTAGGCTGAACCGTTTAGTTAAGGAACCTTTTGTAAAATATATGTACAAGTTCTGTTTGGAACATGACATGGTGTTTGCATGTAGCGACCCTGACTTCAAAGAACTGTGCATGACGCAAAACTGTTGTGGTTTGCCGCCACATGGGTTACACTCAACCAATAGCATGAATAATTGGTCTACACAACAAATGACCGCTGCTGTTATGGAAGCTAGGATAGCATATCATAAAACTGGGAAATGTAATCTTATTAATTTCAATGGGGTGTACAAAAGTACAGACTGGATATTTGATGACATTGCACTGAGTCACATGGATATTGGTTGCACAAAGTATCCGTATGCTATCCGTAAACAGCTAACCTTGCGTCATTTATTGCAGGATAAGTGGAATAACCTCAAATCGTACGCGAATGCAAGGAATTATTTTCATGGGAAGGTTATGCCATGTGGGGTAGACGAAACTGATAATTTAGTGTATCAGTATAACCCCAGTGATTACGAAGCCAGATGGGTCGATGAAGGAATAAATCTTGCATATGATTGGAGAGATACACATGGGAGTAAAGATTGATATAACAGATGAAGTGTACGGAAGATTAACTGTATTGCAAGATGTTGGCAGGAAAAACAACAGGGTATTGTGGGAATGCAGATGTTCTTGTGGGAACATTGTTACAGTAAATAGTAATACCCTACGTAGGGGGAATACGCAATCATGTGGATGCCTTAATAAAGAAGCACTAACAAAACATGGTTTGTCACAGCATCCTTTGTATAAAGTATGGCAGAAAATGATAGACAGATGTGAAAACCAAAAGGCAAAAGACTATAGTGGGTATGGTGGTAGGGGTATAACCGTTTGTGAAAGGTGGCATTCAATTATTGTATTCCATGCGTGGTGTACTGCCAATGGATGGAAGCCTGGACTGCAAATAGACAGGGAAGAAAACGACGGTAATTATACCCCTGAAAACTGTAGGTTTGTTACAAGGACAGTCAATGTAAATAACCGCAGGGTGTTGCGGAATAATAAAACTGGATATACTGGTGTATGTTTTCATAAAGGTGAGGGTAAATTCCAAGCTAGTTTGTACCATAAAGGGGAAAGAACATACCTTGGGTATCATACAGCTAGTAAGGACGCAGCTATAGCAAGGGACAGTTTTATAAAAACAAATAAGCTACCTCATAAATTACAGGTGCTTACAAAATAGGAGTACGTAATGGGTATTGAAACAGATGGTGGTATGATCATAGGCAGAATGGGTTGTGACATACCAATGAAGGATGGGGTTGACATAGATGAGTGGGCAGATGAAAATGACATCACTTACATGTCTTTAGTCTATGATGCCCAGCTTTATGACAGGGTGTATGGTTTCCTGGTTGAAGATGTGTGGGCTACCAACATAGAAGGTGAGTGGCTTACACAAGTCAAAGAGCTGGCTGTTAAATTTGAAGAACTCACTGGTGTACCTGCCTTGCTTATGGGTTCACAGGATGTGTGGTAATGAAACCTTTCAGCGGAACAAAAGCGTGTGTTAAGTGTGGTACTACTGGTCCTTATTCACAGTACGAACCACAAACTTCCACACGCTTTCATGGTAAAAAGCAAACAGTATTCCCTGAACATCTCAAACGTACTTGCAGACACTGCAAGTACACATGGGAAGAACAGGTCAAGGAGGCTAAATGAACGCCCAAGAAGCAAGGTACCTGACTGAAGTAGCATTGCAGGAAGAAGTATTGACACCATACATTAAGTACATAGATAAACGTATAGAACAAGGCACAAGGGTGGGGCATTCTAATATATTAAACCCACATAAAGGCGATGCTGACCACGGTCTTAGTTTCTTTTTATCTGGAATCAAAAAAGACACCATCCGCAAGTATTATGAAAAACTTGGATTCAAATGGGTGGAACATGCTAACCCTGATCCTGGGCACCCGTGCAGTTGTGCCTATACAACTTTGGAGTGGTAATGAGTGAGAGAAAACGGACGTGCCCGTGGTGTGCTCATGGCAGACAGGTGAATGAACAAGACACTTGCACCCTGTATCCTGAATGGAGATACTTTGAACCTCTAAGTGGTTTCACAGATCACTACTGTGGTCAGCACAAGTGGGACAGGAAAGCCAATGATGAAATAAGTGAGGAGATATTTGCAGAATGAGCCTATCAGATTTGAACATGGATGACTTCAAACTGGATGTTAAACCTGAAACCAACCCATGTAAGGGGCTCGTGTTTAGGTTCTCCAATACCATTTGTATAACCTCACATCGTGGCTTCATGCAACGCAAGGAACTACGCTTGTTAAAACGTAGGTCATGTACTGGGTGTGAGAAGTGTGGTTGGATTGAGGATTACATTTATGAGGAACTTGAGCAGGGCGACAATAAGGACTTCAATTTGATGCGTGACCTTGAGCATGGTAAGATGTACACCCCTCATTTTGAATCATCAAGAGATTGGGAAAGTGGACATTATGAGATTGATGACATGTATATGACGGAGGTAGTGTGATGGGAGTTGACTTTTATGCGTGCGGTATTTGTGGGGATACATTCCCTGACTGTGGTGAGTATGGAAC
>QNEY01000222.1 GCA_003645385.1 Gammaproteobacteria bacterium
AATGAGCCATATTAAATATTGATATAGCTTAAGGCTAATAGGTCAGGATTTATTGTATGAAATTTAGAATTCTACTAATCAGTGCCATCTTGTTTTCGGGCGCATCATCAATACAAGCTACGACTCTGCAAGAGGCTATCGGTGTAACAATCAAGACAAACCCTGATGTTTTAGCTGCAATGAGTGAACGAAATGCTGTCGCTGAGGAAGTTAATCAAGCACGTGCAGGTTATTTGCCTACTGTTGATTTGGCGCTAGGAACGGGTTGGGAAAAAACAGATAGTCCTGCATCCCGTGCCGTAGGGGAAAACCACATAAGTTTGAATCGTAATGAAGCTAGTTTACAGCTACGACAAATGCTATTTGATGGGATGGCAACCTCAAATGAGGTACGCCGTCAAACTGCACGTACAGATTCTCGATCCTATGGGGTGTTTGGTGCAGCAGAAAATAGGGCTTTGGATGCAACAGAGGCTTTTATAAACGTATTACGTGAGCAGAGACTTCTTGATTTGGCAAATACAAATTATGAAGCCCATGAGAGAACACACGATCAAATTACATTACGAAGTAATCGTGGTGTGGGGCGTAAAGCCGACACGGCTCAAAGTCGAGGTCGCCTCGCTTTAGCTAAGGCGAATCTTATTGCACAACAAGGTAATTTGCGAGATGCTGAAACAACGTATTTGCGGGTAATTGGAGAGACTGCTGATAATCTTACAGAACCAGTATCTCCGCAAAGTAGTATTCCAGAAACACTTGATGAAGCAATAAATCAGGCATTAGATAATCATCCAACATTAAAATCGGCAGAAGCTGATGTTGCTTCTGCAAATGCTCAGCATGATACGGCTAACTCTCCCTTTTATCCTCGGCTAGATATTGAACTAGGTACCAATGCAGATAATAATATCGATGGGATAAGTGGTTACAATAATGATCTCACAGCAATGTTGCGTTTGCGCTATAACTTGTTAAATGGAGGTAAGGATAAAGCCCGTCGAGAAGAAACCGCATATTTAATTAATCAGGCAACCGAAATCCGAAATAATACACATCGTCAGGTTGAACAAAGTGTTCGACTATCGTGGAATGAACTGCAAACAGTCAATAACCAATTGGAATACTTTAAATTACATGTTGATTCAAGTGAAGAATCACGTGATGCGTATCAACAACAGTTTGTGCTTGGGCAACGTAGTCTGCTTGATTTATTAGATTCTGAAAATGAGGTCTTTGTATCGAGCCAAGATTTAGTGAATGGTGAATATGATCAATTGTTTGCCATTTATCGCATTATGAACAGCATGGGGGGCTTATTAGAAGGACTTGGTGTTGCATTGCCTGAAGAGGCGGTAAAAATATCATCAACTGAATAAGGCTCTTACAAAGAGAAACTAATTGGCCACGGTATTATTACCGTGGCTTTTTTATATCTATAATTTAAGTAACAACTCACGTTTTGTTCTTGTTTTTACGTGGTCGTGATATTATGAAACATTAGCAATCAGGAAGTGTTTTTAGAAATTTTATGAGCAATCAATCATCGTTTACATATGAAGAGCTTTTGCAATGTGGTCATGGCGAACTATTCGGACCTGGCAATGCACAATTACCCACCCCCAATATGCTGATGATGGATCGCATCACTCATATTTCAAATGAAGGTGGAAAATACGGCAAGGGTGAAATTATTGCTGAATTAGATATCACACCCGATTTATGGTTTTTTGACTGTCATTTCCCTGGTGATCCAGTAATGCCAGGATGCCTTGGCCTTGATGCAATGTGGCAGTTGGTCGGGTTTTTCTTAGGATGGGATGGAAATCCTGGTCGTGGTCGTGCTTTAGGCTCTGGTGAAGTGAAATTCTCTGGACAAGTTTTGCCAACTGCAAAGAAAGTAGTTTATAAGCTTGATATAAAACGTGTCATTGCTCGGAAATTGGTGTTAGCTATTGCGGATGGTTCAGTATCTGTTGATGGCCGTGAAATATATATAGCTAAAGATATGCGGGTTGGATTATTTACATAGACAGAGAATTTTTAGGAAATAACGATGAAACGAGTTGTTGTCACAGGTTTAGGTATCACATCTTGTTTAGGACTTGATGCAGAAACAGTTACGGAATCACTGCGATTAGAGCGTTCAGGTATTCGTTTTAAACAAGAATATGCCGATATGGGCTTTCGTAGCCATGTTGCCGGCAGTATTGATATTGATTTCAAAGAGCACATCGATCGTAAAGTTCTACGCTTTATGGGTGATGCAGCGGCTTATGCCTATATTGCTATGAAACAAGCGATTGAAGACTCTGGCTTAAGTGACGATCAAGTTTCTAATCCCCGTACTGGTTTAGTGATGGGGTCAGGTGGAGCATCATCTGCGAATCAAGTTGAAGCTGCAGATATTTTGCGCGAAAAAGGTATTCGCCGTGTTGGTCCCTACCGTGTTACTCAAGTGATGGGTAGTACAACGTCAGCCTGTTTGGCAACGCCTTTTAAGATCAAAGGTGTTAATTACTCAATGTCATCAGCTTGTGCGACTAGTGCGCACTGTATTGGTAATGCAATGGAACAAATCCAACTGGGTAAGCAAGATGTTGTGTTTGCTGGTGGCGCTGAAGAAGAACATTGGAGCATGAGCTCATTATTTGATGCCATGGGTGCCTTATCAACAAAGTATAACGATACGCCAGAAAAAGCATCACGCGCATATGATGCTGATCGAGATGGTTTTGTTATTGCTGGTGGCGGTGGCGTTTTAGTGTTGGAAGAATACGAACATGCTAAAGCTCGTGGTGCGAAAATTTATGCAGAACTAACAGGTTATGGCGCAACATCAGATGGTTACGATATGGTCGCACCATCAGGTGAAGGAGCGGTTCGTTGTATGCAACTTGCGATGTCTACAGTTGAAGCCCCAATCGACTACATCAATGCACATGGTACTAGTACACCAGTCGGTGACTTAGCAGAGCTTGGTGCGGTGAAAACAGCATTTACAGGCACTATTCCATTAGTGGGTTCAACTAAATCGTTATCTGGTCATTCATTGGGTGGGGCAGGTGTTCAAGAAGCTATTTACTGTTTATTAATGATGGAAAATGACTTTATAGCTGCATCAGCTAATATTGATAATTTAGATCCAGAAGCAGCAGGTGTACCTATTATTCGAGAACGAAAAGACAATGCTGGTTTGAAAACAGTGATGTCAAATAGCTTTGGTTTTGGTGGAACGAATGCTACTTTGATATTTGAAAAATTAGCTGACTAGTTAAAACGTAATTTTTGTTTATATCAAATCATCATCGGTTACAGGACCGCGTTTACCTGCGAGTGATTCTTGAATTAAGCTGATAAGCTTGATTTTTATATTTGGATCATCTAGATATTTTGAGCTAAATGTAATGCCATATTTAGCTGCATATTGTTGCACTAGCATAATTAAAACGGTTTCATCTTCCACAAAAGCTCTCCAAAGGGCATAAAATAGTGTCATTATAAACTTTGAATCTAAAGCTGTCTTAGCCAAAATTAATAAATGAATCCTAACAATCAA
>QNEY01000223.1 GCA_003645385.1 Gammaproteobacteria bacterium
ATTATTAATTCTTGCTAGTGGCCCCATCATTGCTGGTGAAACTACAGATTTAGAAACAGCACTTCAAAAGAAAAAACTACTTGTTCTTGATGGCATGAAATTATCAGATGAAACAGAGGTTGAATTTTTGCCTGTTTACAATGCATATCAAAAAGATCTAATAAAATCTGCACGTACTATGAGTGCGATAATTGTAGACTTTTCAAAAAATTATAACGCTTTAACCAATGTAAAAGCTCAAGAACTTTTAGCTAAGTGGTTGGATGAACAACAATCTAAACTAAACCTTAAAAAGGAATATGTAGCTAAGTTCGAAAAAGTAATGTCGAAGAAAGAACTTATGCGTTATTACCAAATTGAGAATAAGTTAGAATCAATCGTTGATAACGAGTTAAGAAAAGCGATTCCACTAGCTAAATAGAGTTATTTATAGAGTAATTAATTCTTGCTGGCATTTGCCAGCAAGAATTAATTTACGTTCCCAGAAATATACTCATTTGAAGTAATTCTTATTCACTGGGTACAATTAAACAGATATAGAGCACTACACTCCAACACAAGATTCAATATCATTACCTTAGATTTGTGGGATTACGATGAAACAAAGGCAATGCTTGATTTTAAAAGGTGATACCGATTGGTGCCGTCTATCACTCTCTATATTGTTGGAAGAATTTGATAAAGAACGCGTTATTTGTCTTTCCAGTGAGACACTAGACAATATTTCAACTATCCCTCCCAAAAAAGCCCAAAACCAGTTAGGTAAAGAATTTGATCTGGTCATCTTTGATGCTACCGATCTAATAGCCCCTGATAGTCTGGGAGCTATTATTGGCACAATTACTGCCGGTGGTACGCTTATTTTGTTGTTATCAGAATCCGAAAATCCCAGTCTTTGGATGCAACGTTTTTTTAAGATATTTACTAAATTTTGTCATCACTATGATTCATTCAAAATTGTACATCAAGGGCAGTCATTACCTGAGATTTTCTCACCTATATCCCGAAGTTCTACTGATAGTCTTTATCTGACAGATAATCAGCAACAGGCAGTAGCTGCTATTTTAAACGTTGTACATGGTCATCGCCGTCGACCATTGGTGTTGTCGTCGGATCGAGGACGAGGTAAATCTGCTGCATTAGGTCTTGCAGCTGCCCAACTGTTAACTGAAGGTAAGCAGACTATTTTGCTTACCGCACCTAGTTTGGCGGTTACCGAGACAGTATTCGAGCATGCAAGTCGCTTATTGCCACAAGCAACATTATCGCGAGCATTAATTTCAATTGGTGATGCGGAAATTAGATTTATTGCCCCTGATATATTGGTTGAATCAGAGCAAAAGGCTGACTTGTTAATGATAGATGAAGCAGCAGCTATTCCAGCATCAATGTTGGAGAAGTTGTTACAAAAATATTCACGAATTGTCTTTGCTACTACCTTGCATGGCTATGAAGGGACAGGCCAAGGCTTTACAGTACGTTTTCAACAACTATTAGATCGGCACACTCCGAATTGGCATAGCTACCAGATGGAAACACCGATCCGCTGGATAGAAAATGATCAGTTGGAAGCCTTTAGTTTTCAAGCTTTATTGCTGGACGCAGTACCTGCTGAAGATGAATTGATTAGTGATGCTCAAGTTGATTCAGTCAATTTTGAATTGATAGATAGACAGCAATTGGTTAATGACGAGCAAAGTTTAAGAGAGCTGTTTGGCTTAATGGTATTGGCTCATTATCGAACCAGACCTTCTGATTTACAGATGATGTTGGATCGGGAAGATATTAATGTTTATGCCATGCGTTATCAGGGCCATATTATTGCTAGTGCATGGTTGGTGAAAGAAGGTGGTTTGGGCGATGATCTTGCTAATGCCATATACGCTGGTGAACGACGACTTAAAGGACATTTATTACCACAATCTTTATTAGCTCATGCTGGTATTGCTAATGCTGGATCTATAAGTTACCAACGAATTATTCGCATAGCTGTTCATCCGGCGGTTCAACAACGTGGTCTTGGAAAGGCGATGTTAAAACAGATTGTTTCACTACAATCAAAATCTGATACTGATTTGATAGGGACAAGCTTTGGCGCAAACAAGGACTTATTAGCTTTCTGGAATCAATCAGGGTTCACACCAGTTAGGTTGGGAATACATCAAGATAATGTAAGTGGAAATCATGCAGTGATGTTATTACGTCAAACATCTTCTGCTGGTCAAAAAGTGTTAAATGATGCATCACTACGTTTGCAGCAACAGTGGCCACATTTGTTACATACTAGCTTTGAGGATATTGATCCTGAACTTGTTATAACTCTTTCACAATTGATTCCACAACAGCAACTTCAACTATCACATTGGAACCAGCAGGATATTCAAGCCTTCTGCTATGCACAACGTGGTTATGAATTTAGTCATGTTGCACTGTGGCATTTGATAACTGTCAAAATTAGTGGCTCGACTTATTTGGAATTAACTTCAGAACAGCAAAATCTTTGTGTAATGGTTGTACTGCAACAACGTGAGTGGTCTGATATTGCAAAGCGTTTAAAGTATACCGGCAAAGCTGAGATTATTGCTGCGTTGCGAGAATCAATTAAATTGTTGTTAATAGAGTGATTACTTGTTAATAAACTTCACGTCGGAAAATAATATTATCACTGCCTTTGAATAGGCCAAAGCTGGCACGACCTAAAGCCTCATCATCGTACGAGCCATCGTTGTCATAATCACCCAATAACCAGCCATAATTAGCTGAAATCCTACTTTGGATGTCAACATAGCCTTGATTATCTTCACCAGGTGCAGAGAAAGTAAGGGTTGCGACTCCGTTTAGTAGAGGACTATTGTTTGTAAGCGTGCCTGTACTGGTACCAAGACCAATATTCATAGTTGTATTACCGGCTTGCCAACTACCACTACTGGTATCTGGATTGGCCAAACGAATATGGGATATTGAGTTAAGACTTGTACATTGATCAGCAGTATTATCAGACCAACCAAAGCCATTGAAATACTCGGTTTTAATGGAAACAGGAAGTGCTGCCAGTTCAGAACCATGTGCATTGTTGATATTAATTCGTCCAAACCGAATGAGTTCGCCAGTAGGTTGTAAAGAATACGGTAGGCTTTGAGTCTGTACGTTATCACTGTCAGTTATTGTAGTAAATGTAAGGTTAACCGCATTGCTAAATGGACCAATCTGACTATTTGTTTCGTGGAGATAAGTGTAGAGGTCATTACCAAAACCGAATGTCAGACTGCCATCAGTATTGTCAGTTAGTGTTGTTGTAGCGGGAACTCTATTTAAACGTACTAAATTACTACCATTAGCTCCAAATTGATTAGCATCTGTTGTAGGTGAGGTTACATTGAAGTCTGATAATGAAAGTTTTGCAAAACTACTGGTGTAGTTTTGTGTGATTACAGGGGTGGTAGCTGCATTGTATGCAGTGACTTTTAATTGTGGGTTATTTTGATAAGTAAAAGTTTGTCCACTATAACTGAAACCTGTACAGGCATTAGCTCCAAA
>QNEY01000224.1 GCA_003645385.1 Gammaproteobacteria bacterium
ATCGTAACTCGTGGTAGTGGTGGGCGTGGTTACTTCTCTGATAAGGATAGTATTCCAACACGCATTATTTCAACACATCCATATCCATCTTTTGCTGACAGCAACTATACAATGGGAATCAATTTACGATTTTGTGACCAAATACTCTCTGAAAATCCTTTCTTAGCCGGCATTAAGCATCTTAATCGACTTGAACAAGTGTTAGCCCGAAATGAATGGAGTGATCCAAACATAAATGAAGGTCTGATGTCAGATAGTCATGGCAATGTGATTGAAGGTACCATGAGCAATATCTTTATTGTAAAATTAGGCCAACTATTTACACCTAAACTGAACAAATCTGGCGTTGCTGGCATTATGCGTGCTCAGATTATGAAGCTTGCCAGTGAAAATAGCCTACTTGTAAAAGAAGAAGTGATTACTCAAAAAGAAGTAAACAATGCTGATGAAGTATTTGTGTGCAACAGTGTGATTGGTATATGGCCTGTAAGTCATATTGCTGATACCTCCTATCAAGTTGGTCCAATTACACAGCAACTTCAACATGCATTACAACAACTAAAAAAATAATATGCGTTTGCTTATCAAAACTATAGTCGTACTTGCTTTAATAATTGTTATTGCACTTGCGGTTATTTGGAGTCAATATCAGAAATTTTTGACAACACCATTACAAGTTGGTGAAGCAGGCTATGTCTACACTGTTGAAAATGGCAGCAATTTATTAGCAATAAGTACAGATATTAAGGCTGCAGGCTTATCATCATTACCAGCACGCTATCTCTATATTTATGGTCGCCTTAAACAAAAAGCTCATTTAATTAAAGCAGGCGAGTATTTGATTGAACCATATACAAGCTTGCCACAATTTTTCGAACAACTTATTGATGGCCAAGTAATTCAATATCCATTTACGATTATTGAAGGAATGACATCACAACAACTTATTAATATGATTGTTGCAAACCAAAGGTTAACAAAAACACTTAATGAGACAAGTCTGTCACAAGTAATGATCGCTATCGGAAAACCAGATAATCATGGTGAAGGTGAATTTGCACCAGAGACGTATCATTTTGCAGCAGGTACCTCAGATAAAGAAATGTTAAAGCGTGCTCATCAATTAATGACATTAAACTTGGAACAAGCATGGCAAAATAAGGCTGAAGATCTACCCTATAAAACACCGTATGAAGCTTTAATCATGGCATCAATCATTGAGAAGGAAACTGGGATTGCTGAGGAACGGGCTGAAATTTCTGGAGTATTTGTTCGACGCCTACAAAAAGGTATGCGTCTACAAACTGATCCAACCGTAATCTATGGTATGGGGGAAAACTTCGATGGCAATATACGCCGTAAAGATTTAAAAACCGATACACCCTATAATACCTACACTAGACATGGTTTACCGCCAACTCCAATTGCTTTACCTAGTCAGGATGCGATAGAAGCGGCATTGCATCCTGCACCAGGTAAAAGCTTGTATTTTGTTGCCACTGGGAAAGATGGTAGGCATGCATTCTCAAATACTTTAGAAGCCCATAACAAGGCCGTTAGAAAATATCAGTTGAAGAAAAAATGAACGGAAAATTTATCAGTATTGAAGGTGTTGAAGGAGCAGGGAAGTCAACCCAGCTCGACTTTATTCAACGTTATTTAATGGGGCAGGGCATACAGCTGACAGTTACCCGTGAACCCGGTGGTACAGAACTTGGTGAGCAAATTAGGACATTATTGTTAACGCCAACAACAACGGGCATGGCAGTAAATACCGAATTACTATTGATGTTTGCAGCCAGAGCAGAGCATGTTGCTCAAGTGATTAATCCAGCACTTGCCAACGGTAACTGGGTACTATCTGATCGTTTTACTGATGCAACATTTGCTTATCAGGGTGGTGGTAGAGGTATTGACCTACAACGAATTAATGAAATAGCAGCATGGACATTAAATGGGTTACAGCCTGATTTAACCTTGTTGTTTGATTTGCCGGTTGAAGTGGGCCAGCAACGGGTGTTGAGTCGTAATCAGGGTGTTGATCGTTTTGAACAAGAAAAAATAGAATTCTTTGAACGGATCAGAGCCTGTTATCTAGATCGCGCACAACAAGAACCTCATCGAATTAAAATTATTGATGCTAGCCAATCGATAGCTGATATAGAAATACAATTAACCAATATTCTTAAGCCGTTACTCTGAAATGATTTACCCATGGCAGACAATACAATGGCAACTTTTTAGCCAACAAAAACAACAACAGCGCTTGCCCCATGCAATTGTAATGACAGGGGTTAATGGGTTAGGAAAACGAAGCTTGGCCGATCAGATGGTGGCAGCTTTACTCTGTGAAAATGATAATACCAGTGAACCTTGTGGCCAGTGCCATAGCTGTCAATTATTTATGGCTGGAAGCCATCCAGATCACACAATTATCGAACCAGAAGAATCAGGGAAACAAATTAAAATTGAGCAGATCCGCAGGCTCAAGGATAAGCAACAGTTAACACCGACTGTAGCAAAATGGAAGACAGTTATCGTTTGTCCAGCCGATAATATGAATATTAATGCCAATAATAGTTTGTTGAAATTATTGGAAGAACCACAAAACAATACACTGATACTCTTAATCACAGCTAAACCAGAATATCTGCCTATAACCATTTTAAGTCGATGTCAGAAGGTCGTATTATCAGCACCAAACCCTGACGAGTCGATCAACTGGATTCAACAACAGGGTTCATTTGATAGAGCAATCATTGATCAGTTATTAGTTTTGGCTAAGGGAGCACCATTAGCCATTATAGAAATGTTGCAAACTGATATTCTGCCACAAATCGAGCAGATTGAAGTTGATTTTAAATCGTTATTACACGGGCAGGTCAATCCAGTTATGATGGCTAAAGATTGGCAGCAGTATGATTTGATCATGCTGTTTAATCATTTACAAAATTTGGTCAAGAAAAATATTATTACGGTTCATAAGCAGGCAAATGCTCAAGGTACAAAACGCTCTTGGTATATTTACGATTGCATCATTGCTGTAATAAAGTTAATATCTTCTTCAAATAACATTAACAAGACATTGTTAATAGAGCAGTTTATGGTATCAGTGATGGATAAAAGCTTGATCAACAACAGCGCTAATAACGGTTCACTTTAAGGTATAAAAAATGGCTATGAACCCCAGAAAAGGTATTTTGTCATTAAAAATTAATGATGAAAACATGCTTTATCATGCCTATATGCCATTTCTAAAGCATGGTGGCCTGTTTATTCCAACGAATAAAACCTATGAATTAGGTGAAGAAGTTTTTATTTTACTGACTTTGATGAATGAACCAGAAAAAATTCCTGTTGCCGGTACGATTGCATGGATCACTCCTAAAGGTGCTCAAGGTAATCAGGCTACAGGTATAGGTGTGCATTTCAGTGATCTTGAAGGTGAAGCTGCAATAGTAAAAAATAAAATTGAAAATTATCTGGCTGAAAAACTAAAGTCAGGCAAACCTACTCATAC
>QNEY01000225.1 GCA_003645385.1 Gammaproteobacteria bacterium
ACCTATAGTTTCATCATCATAGGGTTTAAGTTTGCCAGCATAATCTTCAATACCAGCTTCCAATGCTGATTCTGGATGGAAGCGACACCAAGTTGTTAAATAGCTGTGCTCAATTCTATCAAAAGCTTGTTGGCTGCCATTCAGGTCATTAGTCGACATTAATAATCTCGTAGTCATGAGTAATTTCAGCAGTTTTTCCTAACATAATGGATGCTGAACAGTACTTTTCTGTAGAAAGAACAACTGCGCGTTTAACTTGTGTTTCTTTAAGATTTTTGCCGGTTACTTTGTAGTGCACATGGATTTTTGTAAATACTTGAGGGATTTCATCACTACGTTCACTATCAATTTCAACCACACAATCACGGATATCTTGGCGTGCTTTTTTCATGATTTGCACCATGTCAAATGAGGTGCAACCGCCCATTCCTAATAGCAATAGTTCCATAGGTCTAATGGCAGTATCATGACCGCCAAGTTTTTTAGGACCATCCATGACAACAGTGTGACCACTGCCAGATTCACCCAAAAACATCAAATCTTCAATCCATTTCACTCTTGCTTTCATTAATAATTGCCCAGATGTTGAAAAATAGTGCTAATTTTGCCATATTCGTGTGACACAATGCAGATAAATTATGTTTTTGTTATGTTATGCCGATAACATTGGCAGTAGAATTTAGGAAAGTTATATGGACTATTTAAAATATAAAGCAATAGAAGAAGATTTGGCTGAGTTTTTCCGCTGTTGCCATACTAAGCAATATCCGGCAAAAACTATAATGATTAGACCGGGTGATGCAGCCGATACATTGTATTATTTGCGGGAAGGTTCAGTGACTATCACTATGGAGAACGAAGAGGGTGATGAACTGATAGTAGCTTATTTGAATCAGGGTGATTTCCTAGGTGAAATAGGATTGTTTTCAGAAACGGGTGATCGTACGGTTACAGTAAAAGCGAAAACAGATTGCAGGACAGAAGAAATTACCTACCAACAAATTCGAACATTATCTGCAACGCAATTAAAAAACTGTTATCCGAAATTATTGGAATTACTCGCTGAACATATGGCGAAGAGATTGCTGTCTACAACGAGAAAAGCAAGTGAATTGGCATTCCTTGATGTGACAGGTCGCGTTGCATCCGCGCTGAAAGAACTTTCCGAGCAACCTGATGCAATGAAACATCCGGAAGGCATACAAATCAAAGCCACCCGACAAGAAATTAGCCGGATGGTAGGTTGTTCTCGTGAAATGGCAGGGCGAGTTTTAAGAAGTCTTCAAGATCAAGGTTTTGTCTGGGCTAGAGGCAAGACTATGATTATTTACGACGATGATCATCGAAAGCCAAGCATTGTTTAAAATTAGTTAAACAACTTGCTTAGCTGTTCACCTGGCTCGTCAGCTCGCATAAAGGCTTCACCAATAAGAAAACCATTGACATTGTGTTCGCGCATCAAGGCAACATCGGCTGAGCTGTGAATTCCGCTTTCTGTAATGACTGTATTGTTTTCAGGAATCCTGGCTAACAGATCTAAGGTTGTATCAAGGCTGGTTTCGAAGGTGCTTAAATTACGGTTATTGATACCTATCAAAGGTAAGTTTAATAATAATGCACGTTCCAGTTCTTCTAGATTGTGTACCTCTACCAACACATCCATTTCAAGTTGCATAGCAAGATCAGTCAGTTCAGATAATTGTTGATCATTGAGAGCTGATACAATTAATAAAATACAATCAGCAGCTATAGCACGTGCTTCATAGACTTGGTAGGGATCAATAATAAAATCTTTACGAATTACTGGCAGTGATGTGGCGGCACGCGCTTGTTTTAAATAGTCTTCATGGCCTTGGAAAAAATCTTGATCTGTCAAAATAGATAAGCAAGCTGCACCATGTTGTTGGTAGCTTTTGGCAATTTCATCAGGGATGAAATCCTCACGTAACAAGCCTTTGCTAGGAGAAGCTTTTTTAATTTCAGCGATAACGGCAGCATGACCTGAATTTATTTTTGCTTCAATTGCTTCAACAAAACCACGGGGGGCATCAGCTTGTTCAGCTAACTGAATCATTTGTTGAATGCTAATTTTAGCACTACGTTCAGCGATTTCTTCTTTTTTACGCGCAATGATTTTTTTTAAAATGTCAGGTGTGTCAGTCATATTAGATTCTTGTTATGAGTTACTACAGGCAATAAGTGCATCCAGTTTTTTCTGGGCTTCACCATTGTCAATGTGTGTTTGGGCTAATTTAATTCCCTCAGCCAGCGTATCTGATAAATCTGCTGCATAAATAGCTGCACCTGCATTGAGGACAACGATGTCTCTTGCTGGCCCTGCTTTGCCAGTGAATATTTCTTCAATAATAGCTAGGCTTTCCTGAGCATTATCAACGGCTAGATGGTCAATGTCATGACGTTCTAAGCCAAAGTCTTCAGGTTCAATTGTGTAACTATTAACTTCTCCATTTTTAAGTTCGGAGACATGCGTTTTTGAACCAATGCTAATTTCATCAAGGCCATCATCAGCATGGACAACTAAAACATGCTTGCTACCTAGTTCTTTTAGAACTTCTGCCATTGGTTCTACCCACTTTAAGTCAAATACCCCAAGTACTTGGCAAGGGGCTTGGGCAGGATTGGTGAGAGGGCCTAACAGATTAAATATTGTACGAACACCCATTTCACGGCGTGGGCCAATAGCATGTTTCATTGCGCCATGATGTTTTTGAGCAAACATGAAGCCAACACCAACAGAGTCAATACAATGTTCAACCTGTTCAGGAGTTATATTTAGATTGACTCTTGCTGCTTCTAAAACATCAGCACTACCAGAGCTACTACTGATTGAGCGATTACCATGTTTTGCAACTTTAGCACCTGCTGCTGCAACTACAAAAGCACTGGCAGTAGATACATTGAATGTACTTGCTCCATCACCACCGGTTCCACAAGTATCAACAATATGTTCGCCAGTGATGTTAACAGGGGTGGCAAGACTACGCATTACTTTAGCCGCAGCAGCTATTTCTGTGACTGTTTCCCCTTTCATTTGCAAACCAACCAAAAAACCACCAATCTGTGCGGGTGTGGCTTCACCAGTCATAATTTGTTGCATAACAGCCGTCATTTCTTCGCTAGATAAATCTCTTTTTTGAATGACAATTTTTAATGCAGTTGATAAATCCATAACTATTCTCTTATCAATCTAGGAAGTTTTTTAACAAGGCATGACCTTGTTCGGTCAGGATAGATTCAGGGTGGAATTGCACGCCTTCAATGGGCAAGGTTTTATGGCTTATCCCCATGATCTCGTCTAAACTGCCATCATCAGTTTGAGTCCAGGCTGTGACTTCGAAACAGTCAGGAAGATTGTTTTTATTAATAACTAATGAATGATAACGTGTTGCTTGAAGAGGGTTTGGTAACCCATTGAATAAGCTAGAATCATTATGGTATACGGGTGATGTTTTCCCATGCATTATTTCACTAGCATGTAC
>QNEY01000226.1 GCA_003645385.1 Gammaproteobacteria bacterium
ATCACATATATAAATATGCATTGTATCTTCAGGGTAAAGATTTAACTTCAATTACTCGGCCAATTACCTTTATATTTTTTATCGATTCCTCAATAGAATGAACCGCACCATCAAATATCATTATTGCCTTGTCACCATCTCGTAATAATCTGCATACGACACAAGATTTTTTATATTCAATAATATAAATTTCACCACTTCGGATTATGGTTTGCTCAAGATCAACAACCATGTGATCGCCTTCATTGATGGTCGGTGACATATCACCCCCATTCATTATGAAGCCTTTGTAATAATTAATTAACCTCTGATCGTTATCGGTATTATTCATGTCTTTAAAAAATCAAGATAACAGCTTATTGAAAGTAAAAATGAATGTGTAATCAGAATCTAAATAAAGTTTCAGTTTACTTTATAATCGCTGTGCCGATCAGCTCATATCTGAAACAAAAAAAGCCGCAGTATGAACTGCGGCTTTTTTGGAATTTGGAGCGGAAAACGAGATTCGAACTCGCGACCCCGACCTTGGCAAGGTCGTGCTCTACCAGCTGAGCTATTCCCGCAAAGAAGACGTGCATTATAGGCCGATATTTAATCCTGTCAACCCTTAGATACCAACATTGGCCATGCTGCTTTGAGGTAACTGAACATTGAACTTAAGGTTAATCCAGCAGCCACATAAAGTAGTGCAATTCCTATCTCGAATATTGGTAAACCCAATAATGGTTTAGAGAAAATCAAACACCCAATTGAAATCATCTGAAATGTTGTTTTCAGCTTACCAACGTAGGACACTTTGACCGCATTACGCTGTCCGAGTTCAGCCATCCACTCTCGAAGGGCTGATACAGTAATTTCCCGTCCGATAATGATGATTACTGGAATCAATATATACCATGCTGGTGTTTTATAAAGTATTAAAACTAATGCCACAGCTACGATAAGTTTGTCAGCCACTGGGTCAATAAAAGCACCAAAGGGTGATGTTTGATCCCATTTTCTTGCGATGTAGCCATCCAACCAATCTGTCACTGCCGCAACTACAAAAACAATAGTTGCCCATAGTGGGGCTGATGTATTTGGTAACAAAAAGATACCTACCAGTACTGGTATCAAGGCTATCCGTAACAAACTCAGAATATTTGGAAGATTCAACATAACAACATCTTTAATTTAAGTACGATCTAATAGTAGCATCATACCTCACCATGAAAAACATCATAGATTTTTTGGGCTAGCGATTCACTAATGCCATCAACACGTGTCAGGTCTTCTATTCCCGCCCGTTGTACTTCTTGCAAGCCACCAAATTGTTGCAATAATTTTTGTCTGCGTTTTGGTCCCATCCCAGCAATACTTTCTAATGGAGATGTTTTACGTGCTTTTGCACGGCGTTGTCTGTGCCCAGTTATTGCAAAACGATGCGCTTCATCTCGTACTTGTTGTAGTAAATGTAAGGCAGCTGAATCAGATGGAAGGTTAACTTCTCCTGATCTTCCAACCAAAAACAACGTTTCTTCTCCGGGTCTTCTTTCAGGTCCTTTGGCGATACCTAAAATATCGATGTCCAGTTGAAGTTCAGCCATCACAGCTTTGGCTTCAGTTAATTGGCCTTTACCACCATCAATTAGCAATAAATCAGGTCGTTTACCTTCACCTTTTTGCAAACGAGTAAACCTACGAGTTAACGCCTGATTCATAGCTGCATAATCATCGCCTGGTGTAATGCCATCGATATTAAACTTACGATAATCACTCTTAATTGCACCTTCAAGACCGAACACTACACATGAAGCAACTGTTTTTTCACCACGGGTATGACTGATATCAAAACATTCAATTCGCTTCGGTATTTCATCCAAGTCAAGTGCTTGTTGCAATGTTTCAAAACGCTGCAATAAATTAGCTCGACTACTCAAACGTTGATTAAGACTTATCTCAGCATTGGTCATTGCCATTTTCATCCAACGCACACTAGTACCACGTTGTGGGCACCTAACAATCACTCGATGTTTTGATTCTGATTTCAAAACATCTTGCAACAAAGCCATATCATCTAACTTATGACTCAGTAATATCTCAGAGGGCACATCCTTGCCTAAGTAATATTGAGGAATAAAGGCTGACAACAATTCTTCTGGTGAGCTACCCGCTGAACCTTTCGGAAAAAAACTCTTATTTCCCAAACTACGCCCTCCACGGATGAAACACACTTCGACAACCGCCATGCCATCAGTGACTTTAGCTGCTAGCACATCCAAATCACCATGTTCAGAACTAACATATTGCCGCTCTTGAACACGACGCAGACTGATAATTTTATCTCTGATTAAAGCAGCTTGTTCAAAATCAAGCTTGGTAGATGCATTCTCCATTTGTGTTGACAATGCATCCATTACTTGCTGATTTTTCCCTTCCAGAAACATAATCGTATGTTGAACATCATGTTGGTAATCTTGTTCTGACACAAGCCCTACACATGGTCCAGTGCAACGTTTAATCTGATACTGTAAGCAAGGACGAGAACGATTTTGATAATAAGTATCGTCACACTGGCGAACAGGAAATAACTTCTGCAATAAATTCAGACTTTCACGCACAGCTCCGGCACTGGGATAGGGTCCAAAATATTGGCCCTTTTTACGCTTGGTTCCACGATGCAAGCTCAATCGAGAGAATTTATCAGCAGAAATAAAAAGATAGGGATAGGTTTTATCGTCACGTAACAGGATGTTGTAGCGCGGCATTAATTCCTTGATCAGATTATTCTCAAGGATTAAAGCTTCATTTTCAGTGTGAGTAACAGTGGTTTCGATGATGGCAATTTGCGCCACCATCACCCGCGCTTTTGAAGTCAGGCCAGTTTTACGAAAATAACTCGATACCCGTTTTTTTAGATTTTTCGCCTTACCAACATAAATAACTGTATTGCTGTTATCTATCATTTGATAAACACCAGCTCGGGCAGTGAGTGTTTTTAGAAATTCCGACGAATCAAACTTGCTGTCGGATGATTGATCAGATTCATCAGTCATAAAGCAAACGAACTATTACATCTTACTCCTGCTGCTCATCTTTCTTAGGCGCATATTGGCGTTGATAACACATATGTGCCTGATAAAAACTATTGATGGCTAAACCTAACAAAATCACCGCCCCAATCAATGCTGGCACTGTGTCATAAAAGAAGTAAACCATGGCTAATGCAGCCAGCAACTCACAACTACCAATTACTTTTAGCAATACGACATTTTCTGTGCGTTTCATTTATTTTTCTCCACAGTAGAGCTTAGTTCAATATCCAAAATCGTATTATCACACATTAATCATGGGTAATAAATCGCCCTCAATATAACTACCTACCATAAATTAACTGTATTTCTATATATTAGTTATGTGAAAATAGTCTTTTTTATATCGAATTAGCCTCGTTACATGGTCTCATCTGCCGTTTTTAATCCATTACAACCACAACTGCCAACAAGTATTAAACAAC
>QNEY01000227.1 GCA_003645385.1 Gammaproteobacteria bacterium
ATCATTTACTTATAAACAATTATTCAACTCAACTGTTTAGCGAGGTTTATTATGGAAAAACTGGAAGAATTTATTATTGAAAATTTCACCTTAATGATTTTTTTGTTTGCCTTATCATGGCTTGTTTTAGTTGCCTATGGGTTAATCATGTCTTAAGTATTCAACAAAAAATAATTCTATGAAGGCTGGTTACTTTTTATAACTGGCCTTTTTTATGAGACAGTTAAACTATTGCCGAACAACTAAAAAATAGCTAGGAACAAAGTGATGACATTTCAATATATTCGTTTTTTTTCTGAACTCAGCATTAACGATGTCAATATGGTTGGAGGGAAAAATGCATCTCTAGGTGAAATGTATTGTGAACTAGCACCTCAGGGTATCACCGTACCAAATGGCTTTGCTACCACAGCCGATGCCTATTGGTATTTCTTACATCATAATCAACTTCAAAAACCAATTGCAGATGCCTTGGCATCGCTTGATGTTCGAGATACTGATGCTCTGGCAGTAACAGGCGCCAAAATTCGCCAATGGATAGTCAATGCTGAACTGCCCAGCGATTTTATTCAAGAAATAGAACAAGCCTACCAACAACTAGAAACTGAGTATGGAGCAGGTGTTGATGTGGCAGTACGGAGCTCTGCCACTGCCGAAGATTTGCCTGATGCTTCTTTTGCCGGACAACAGGAAACACATCTGAATATCAGTGGTAGCGGCGAATTACTACATAGCTGTCGTCAAATTTTTGCATCATTGTTCACTAATCGTGCTATTTCCTACCGTACTGACAAAGGCTTTGATCATATGTCTGTAGCCTTATCGCTTGGTGTTCAAAAGATGGTACGTTCAGATAAAGCATCTTCCGGAGTGATGTTTACCATTGATACTGAAACTGGTTTCTGTGATGTAGTCTTAATCACTGCAGCATGGGGTTTGGGTGAAAATATTGTTCAAGGTGCGGTTAATCCTGATGAGTTTTATGTTTTCAAACCTACACTTGCAGCTGGTTTTGATCCTATCCTGAAACGTCAACTCGGCAGCAAGAAGCTTAGACTGATCTATTCAGATGGTCATACTCATTCTGGCTCCACTCGTAATATAAAAGTCGATCGCGAGTTACAAGATCAATTCTGCATTAATGATGATGAAGTCACCGCCTTAGCAAAAATGGCTGTCACCATTGAACAACATTACAGTCGCAAAGCTGGCCATCGTATGCCTATGGATATTGAGTGGGCTAAGGATGGTGATACGGGTGAATTATTTATCGTACAGGCCAGACCCGAAACCGTTGAATCAACAAAATCTTTACACGCACTTGAAAATCATGTTCTAGAACAGCGTGGTGAGGTGTTGGTAAAAGGCAAAAGCATTGGCAGTAAAGTGGCAACAGGTAAAATTCGTGTCATTCTGGAACCCAGTCAAATGCACGAATTACAGGCTAATGAGATTCTTGTAACTGATATTACCGATCCCGATTGGGAACCGGTGATGAAAATTGCCGGTGCCATTGTGACTAATCGTGGTGGTCGAACCTGCCATGCAGCTATCGTTGCCCGTGAGTTAGGTATTCCAGCAATTGTAGGTACTAATATTGCTACTCAGGCACTCCATACGAATAACGAAGTTACTGTTTCGTGTGCTGAAGGTGATACTGGTTTTGTTTATCAAGGTCTTTTACCCCATCACACAGAACACATTGATATGACAACCATTCCACGGCCAAAACATACCAATATTATGTTGAATCTGGCTAATCCTGAAATTGCCTTTGAAACCAGTATGTTGCCCAATTCAGGTGTGGGTTTGGCTAGAATGGAATTTATTATCAATAACAGCATTAGAATTCACCCTAATGCTTTATTGAACTTTGAGCAGCTTCCTGCTGACAAACAGCAACAGATTTCACTATTAACAAACGGTTATGACAAACCTGAAACATTTTATGTTCAACGTTTGGCAGAAGGCATTGCGACCATTGCAGCGGCCTTTTATCCTAAACCAGTTATCGTTCGCTTAAGTGATTTCAAATCTAATGAATATGCCGCTCTAATTGGTGGCGATCTTTTCGAACCCGTTGAAGAAAACCCAATGCTTGGTTTCCGAGGTGCTAGCCGTTATCCCAGTTCTGATTTTGCTGATGCATTTGCATTGGAATGTAAAGCGCTTAGTCAGGTTCGAAACGCAATGGGATTATCCAATGTTGCAGTGATGATTCCTTTCGTCCGCACAGTTGATGAAGGTCAGCGTGTTATTGATTTATTGGCCAATCATGGACTTGCACGTGGTGAATCAGGACTTAAAGTCTATTTAATGTGCGAACTTCCAGCCAATGTCCTACTGGCTGATCAGTTCCTAGAGCTTTGTGATGGCTTCTCAATTGGTTCTAATGATCTGACCCAACTCACTCTAGGTGTTGATCGCGATTCCAGTATTCTAGGTGATTATGATGAACGTAATGAAGCTGTATTAAAACTCATCGAGATGTCAGTTGATGCTTGTCATAAGGCAGGAAAATATGTGGGGATTTGCGGGCAAGCCCCCTCAGATTTCCCTGAAATTACTGAGTTTTTAGTGTCAAAAGGGATTGACTCTATTTCGCTTAATCCAGACAGTGTAATTGCTATGAGTAAGCTTATTGTTGGACTCGAAAACCAACAAGCTGATTGAGCTTGTGCATTTCCATTATTCCCACATGCTTTTAACGAGAATCTAGTACTTACACCATAGCAGTATCGAAAACTTATTTTTTAGCTTTGTACTCAAATTTCTGGCCAGCTAAAACTGCTTCATACATCAAACCACCTTTAACTACAGTGAACGTTGCCATTCCTTTGTTATAGCCACCACCAATAGTGTTTGCATTATTTTGGCCGCCACTGACACCTGCAGAATTTCCTTTTGTTGTTGCGGATGCAGTTGCACCAGCTGTAATCGCTACTGCAGACGCATCAGCACTAAACTCAAAATTACCACTGGTAAATTCATCAAAAGCACGTTTGTCTTCAAAAAAAGTAATTTGTGTGAAGCCTTGAGCTCCTAGCTGGAAGCCAATGCTAATTTGCCCCATTGTAGTATCACCTACATATTTTCCCTGTTGATAAACTCGACCTTTACCAGCCGCACCTCCAATAACAATACCTGCTTTACCAATGGTAGGAAATAATGCATAACCATAGCTGTTATTAAAAAAATTCGTACTTTCTCCAGCATCTTTAAAGATCTTAACTGAATCCTGATATTCATCAGCCCATGCTTGAGTGAAGGGTAATGCAAGCAGTAGCAACAGTACGTAAAAACGCTTTAGTAAGTTCATTAGTTTTTTCCTTGGTGGATTAATTCACTGTAGACGATCAGTTTACCATTAATTAATGATATTGATTGTAAAAAAACGGAGCTGTATAAAGAAGCTATGGATCTTGTAAATTAAAATCCATATCCCCAACACCCTTTCCATTCACTATCAGTTCTATTG
>QNEY01000228.1 GCA_003645385.1 Gammaproteobacteria bacterium
ATAAACACCTAATACTGGTAGTTTATGCTGTACTTAGCATACTGCTTACCGGTATTAGCTCAACAACTTATGCAGACACCCTTGCTCGCTATGTTATGGCAGCAAATGGTGATAGAGTTGTGGTGGGCGACAATACCCTTGATTATACCATTGGGCAACCTTTTATGTCCACCGATTATTCATCCAGATTAACATCGGGTTTTTTGAATAATGGACTAAGAAAGGATAATCCACCTGATGGTCCTGTATTTCCTATGATCGTGCAGGGCAATCTCACAGAAAATGGGCAACCTATGCCAGTTGGGACAATAATTACTTATCTTGTAAATGATAGTGTTATTGGAGAAACAACTACACTCACCGCAGGCGAATTTAATCAAAATGGCCTATCAAGTGGCAATGTGCTGATTAATCAACACAGTGGCAAACTGTCCTTTAAAGTTAATGGCGTAGATGTCACTGTTGAACAAATCACGCCTTCGGCATCAAATCTTGCCGCTTGTCCGGCTGATGCTGACAATATTATCTTTGTCAGTGAACAAATTTGTCGCTATGATATTGCCTTGGTAACCGAGACAGAATGGGATGGCACTGTTGAAGGCTATAAATTCATTGACACTAACAATAATGGTGAATATGACACTTCCGAAACTCTAGTTGAAGGTCGACACTATATTGTGATGAAACCAACCAGTTATTCAGGTTCACCTTTTTCTGCTATTGCGGATAATGGGCATTATAAGTTTTATAATGTTAAAAATGGTACTTACTCAATGTGGCAACATGTTGATGCTGGTTGGTTAACCAGTAATTTAACTACTGAAGCTGAAATAAAATGGTCTTCTGATGATCCTGTAACAGTGTCTATTTCTGATGATGGCATTAGAATTGATGGGAATTTACTTGATAAAATAGATTTTCCTATTCCAGATTTTGCCAATCCGAGCAATAATGTTATTCCAGAAGAGGTAACAAACCAAATAACCACAGAATGTGAAGATGTTGATTATGTTCTTTGTGGGTTGGATTCCCCAAATGACTGTTTGTCAAGTTCTTCGGCAACTGTTATTGATTTAACTACCTCTGGTGAATGGCCGACTACAGGTGATTATGGCGATATAGGGAATGTATTTGCTACAAGTAAACTTTTAATATTTGGTAAAGTTTACCTGCCTCGCTATGGAAATAACCAAAATATTACAGTTGGTTCTATTTGTAATTATGGAACGCTGACATTGGCACAAAATAGCTATAATCATCCAATTGTAATGGACTTTAGAGACTGGTTTATCAATTATGGAGAGGTACTTGGTGTTTCACCAACAAGTACACAGTCTACTACAAGTTTTGCCCAAACTGCTAACATTGAAAGGATTGAGATACGTTCAAATGCTCCTTGGGGTGGTCTCAGTGGAACTTTTTATAATGAAGGAACACTCAAAGCTGGAAATGGTAAATTGTTTGATTATACAAGTTTGAATGTAGGAACTCGTATGGAAAACAAAAAATTGGTTGGATTTCCACAACTGAATGATCTGTTACAACTGAATCAGCTTGCTGTATTTAAATTAGATAATTCTGATAATCATGTTTGTAATAATGCGGAGTACGTAGATGGTACGTTAGTAGATAATCAATCATATAGCTATACAGCAATGCCTGATGGAGCTGTATTAGCAAGTTGCTATGACTATACCAATCAAGGTACCATCGCAGATTCATTAGAACCTGAAGATGCTTTAAGTACTGGTGGCGATGTCAAAATAGAAGCCGCAAATATCTACCAGAAAGGAAACATAGAAGCAGGTAAGGGAACTGGTATCAATTTCAAGAATAAGAATGATGTGCCATACTACTTCAACAAACTACGTTTTGGTGGCAAAGGTGGTGATACCACACTTAGATCAACCAATATGGTTTTCACTAAAGATTCTACTACTCGTGGTGGAAATGGTGGTAATGTTACAGTGGAAGAAGGTTGTTTAAGTTGTACCAATGTTGAAGTAAAAGGAGGACAAGGTGGTGATTTAACTATTGATCCTGCTGGTAATGAATCCGATATAAGCATATATGGTATGTTAGAAGGTAATTCTGTTTATGTGGAACCAGACCTCATGTTAGCCGGAAAAGATACAAATATCGTTGCAAGAAAGGATGTTGTTATCTTTGGTGGTGATAATTGGAAACTTGTGTTAAATGATTTGAGAGACGATGCTATTGTAGCTGGCAGAGATATTACCGTGGCTGTTGGTGATGGTGGTAGCGTTGATCTTCGTGGCAATACAAGCAAAGTGTTTAAAGCGGGCGGCAAAGTAGCAATTTACGCCGATAACGTTTTATTAGACCAAGGTGTTCAACTGGAAGATATTATTCAAGCCAGTGAGATAGTTAGAGGGCCTAACAAGATCATCTACCGAGTTGTTTTAAATACTCAGGATGTTCAAGGAAAAGCCAATGAAACTATTCCTGTTAAGTTGGAAGTGTCTAACGCTGGTCCCAAAATTGACACCTATACTTTGAGTGCAACCAGTGAAAAAGGTATTGCAATTAGTGGATTACCTTCTTCAATTACGATTGAAGGGCTTACACGAAAACAGTTGGATTTGAGTATTGCTTTACCAGCCGAAGGTAATGATACTATTACCATTACTGCTACTTCTCAGGCTGATCCAACCGTAGTCGCTACTAAGAAAATACGAGCTATTGTTGATTTGCCACCAGTAGTAGAACCTGAGAATGTACTACCAACAGCAGCTCTTTCTATTACCCCAGAAACCGGTGAAGCTCCGCTCACCATTGCTTTAGATGGTAGTGCTTCCACTGATACTGATGGTACGATTGCCAGTTATAAATGGACAGCTTCCGATGGTCAAACGGTAGAAGGTCAAAATGCCCAACTGACATTTAACGAAGTTGGGGATTACACTATCACCCTAGAAGTGACCGATAACGAAGGTGCAACCGCTCAAGTTCAGAAGACTGTCACCGTACAGGCTCCTAATGAACTACCAACTGCTGCCCTTGCGATTACGCCAGAAACAGGCGAAGCCCCACTTACCGTTGCTTTAGATGGTAGTGCTTCCAGCGATACTGACGGTACGATTGCCAGCTACGCATGGACAGCATCTAATGGACAAACTGCAAATGGGCAAAATGCTGAATTGACATTTAGCGAAGCGGGAGATTACACGATCACCCTTAAAGTGACCGATAACGATGGTGCGAAAAATTCGGCAACGAAGAATGTGAAAGTAGAAGCTGCCGCAAATTATGTTGCCTCCGGCACCATTCTTGACAAAGAAGGCAATCCAATTGCAGGTGTCACAGTACAAGTCGGCGATAAAACTGCCCTCACCGATGCTGCTGGGAATTGGGAAATCACCGATCATGCTGAAAGCAACTATACCGTTACCGCCAGCAAAGATGGCTATATATTTGGTTCAAAAGACTTTGCAG
>QNEY01000229.1 GCA_003645385.1 Gammaproteobacteria bacterium
ACTAAATCCATGTTGACCACCGTAATAAGGATCGGGTACATCATTTTCACTTCGATCTGGGGCGTATTCCAAAAATAGTTTTATTTTGTGATGATGTTCATCGGGACTAGCAGCTATTAACATATGATAGTTATCACTATCCATTGCCAGAATATAATCAAAATGTTCAAAGTCAGAGGGCGCAACTTTACGTGCACGGATCTTGGATAAATTTACGCCACGGGAACGAGCTGTTTGTTGTGCCCGGGAATCAGGATCTTCACCAACATGATAGGCATGAGTGCCAGCTGAATCGACTAGAAATCGATCTGCAGCTCCCAAATCTGCTATTACTTTATTGAATACACCTTCAGCAGTAGGAGATCGACATATATTGCCCATGCAAACGAAAAGTACTTTTATCTGACTCATAGTGGGTTGTTATTCCTTAAATTTCAGCAAGTAGTTGTTCAATCATGGATTCAGCCTGACCAAGGTAGCCACTACCGAACAAATTTACATGATTGAGAATGTGATAGAGATTATAAAGTGTTTTTCTAACTTTATAACCTGGGTCTAGCGGGTATTCTGCTTGATATGCTGCAAAAAAATCACTACCAAAGCCACCAAATAATTCAGTCATAGCAATATCTGTTTCACGATCACCATAGTAACAAGCAGGATCAAAAATAACGGGGTTGCCTTGAGGGTCAGCGGCAGCATTGCCTCCCCATAAATCACCATGTAATAACGAAGGCGATGGTGAGTAGCCTTCAAAAAAGTGATGTAAATTATTGCTGAGGCGTTGGCCTTTATCCTGTAATCGACCACCGAAACCATTTTGAGTAGTAAATTTAAGCTGTTGTTCCAGACGATTCTGCTGCCAAAATATCAACCAATCCTGTTCACGATTATTATTTTGTGGTGTGCTACCAATTGTATTATCGATATGCCAACCGAAAAATGGTTGGGTGTGTTGATGTAATTGAGCCAGTTGTTTGCCAAGAAGTTGATTAGCTTGGCCACGTAAGCTACTCAATTCAATATATTCCAGAGCTAAATAGCTATGACCATCAGCTTGGCCATGACAAATTACTTGAGGAACACGCACACAATTTAATGCTGCCATTTCTTCTAGCCCAGCTGCCTCAGCTTCAAACATTGATAAAAGCTGAGGCTGATTGAGTTTGATAAAATATGAATGTTCAGATGTGTGTAATTTATAGGCGGAATTAATACAGCCACCGCCAATGCTGGTAAAACGGTGATTAACTAGCCGATGACCTGTAGTATTTTCTATTCGTTTTACAATGTTATCCAGCTTAGGCATGGTTATTAATCTTCTGTATGGAAATCAAAGAGTATTGAAATCAGTATTTTTTTATGGATTACAGTTTATACTGCAAGCAAACCAAATTCTATTGAAGTCTAAAATCAATAATATCGGATGATTATGACCATTTTGGATATCCAATGTTAACAATTAAACAATTTGAGCATGATCCTCAAGAGTTAGTCGAACAACTAAAGTCTAATTTTCTCCTGAGTGTCGGTTCCAACTTCGTTGTTGCTCTAACTGCTGTCTGGTTATTATCGGGTACTGTTCCTCAAAGTTTGTTAGTACTGTGGTTTGTGACTCATATTTTGCTTGCGATGCTACGGTTAGTTACTGCACGTAGATTGGATCCTGATGAACAAAGCAACAAGGTTTGGCAAGTACGAAAATTAGCTTATATTCTAGCTATGACGGCGATTGGCCTACATTGGGGTATGACCAGTGTTATGGCTGTTATTTATTCACCAATAATTATACAAACAATTATGACAATCCTGTTAACAGGTTTAACAGCAGGTGCTATTTCAACTCTTACACCCATATTTGCAGGTTTTTTAGCGTATTTTTTTGGTGTATTAACGCCATTATTTTTTGCAACGGCCATATCTTCATCAGATGACTTGACCAGTATCACACCAATTATTGTGTTGTATGCAGGTATTGTTTATTCTGCAGCTAAAAAAATGCATATAAGTCTTGTTAATTCACTAGAGTTAACGGAAGAACTACAACAGGTTAATGAACAATTAATTGATCAAAAAGAACTGGCTGAACAGGCAAATAAATCAAAATCAGTCTTTTTATCAAGTATGAGTCATGAACTTCGCACTCCATTGAATGCTGTTTTGGGTTTTTCTGAGATACTTAAACTTGAATCGATAACGCCAACACAAAAGACCTATATTGATCATATCGAAGGTGCTGGAAAACACTTATTAACATTGATCGAGGAAGTGTTAGACCTATCGACTGTGGAAGCGGGAAATATAAAATTAGAGCCAGAGTTGATGTCACTAAAACAAGTGATCTCAAGTAGTGTAGGTATGGTTGAACCTATGGCAGAGAAACGAAATATAACCATAACATCAGGGGCTGATAGCTGTGATTCGATCGTGTATGCTGATCCCAAACGTGTTCAACAAGTGTTACTGAATTTATTATCCAATGCCATTAAATACAATAAAGAATATGGAACCATAGAAATCAATTGCGAACAAATTGATTCGAATGAAATTAAAGTTTCTGTTAAAGATACCGGATTAGGGATCCATAAAGATAAACACCTTCATGTTTTTACGGCATTTGATCGATTAGGTAATGAGGCGGGCAATATTGAAGGCACGGGCATCGGACTGTTCTTTTCTAAACAGTTGATAGAACGAATGAATGGTCAGGTTGGCTTTGAAAGTGAGCATGAGATCGGTTCCACCTTTTGGTTTACATTGCATTTAAACAAGGTGTAAAGCTATGGAAATATTAAATGACAAACAACGTGTTGCAGTACATGCTGCACAAATGGTTAAAAATAATATGCTAGTTGGTTTAGGCACTGGTTCAACAGCAAACTAATAATTGAAGAATTAGCTAAACGGCAGCATGAGGAAGGGTTAAATTTCACCACCATTGCCAGTTCTGTTGTAAGCACAATTAAAGCTCAGCAACTCGGATTAAATGTTGTTGCCATGGAGCATATTTCCCAGCTTGATGTGTATGTGGATGGTGCTTATGAAGTGGCTCCTGATCTCGCATTATTAAAAGGTCGGGGGTCAGATTTGGTAAGAGAAAAGCTATTGGCCAAGGCCAGTCAACAAATGATCGTTTTGGTAGATGATAGTAAGTTGGTTAACCGAATTGGTGAGAAATTTCCTATTCCTGTAGAAGTGGTGCCCTTTGCTTGGCAGCTAGTACAAAAGAGCCTGCAAGAGAGTGGTGGACAAGGTGAACTTCGCCCAAATGCTAGTGGTGATAGTTTGGCGGTAACCTCTCATGGTAGCTTAGTATTGGATATGACATTCGATGCTAATGTTGATGCTGCCACATTGAATAATCTATTGGATGGTATTCCGGGTGTGGTCGAACATGGTGTATTTCACCAACTGGCATCAGTAGTATTAATTACCAACAATGAC
>QNEY01000230.1 GCA_003645385.1 Gammaproteobacteria bacterium
AATTTAGGAGGTTTAACCACTGCAACTTGGTCGCGGACTTCAGCCAAGATCTTATCAACCTGGTTTCCCTGATCAGGTACAAATTCAAGATGCAGCCGGAAATCAAATGTAGAAAATTCTAATTGTCGAACCATCATCATTGCAGATTGGAAGTTACGAGCTGCAATCATCTTGTCAAACAGTTCATCAGGTAAGGTCTCTCCCGTTTCATAATGACCTGAAATCAAATCAAGTGCTTCTCGCTCCCAAGCCCAGTTTTCCATAAACTGACTTGGTAATTCAACAGCATCCCAAGCTACACCATTGATACCAGCCACACCTGCATGATGAATTTTGGTCAACATATGATGTAAACCATGTCCGAATTCATGAAATAAAGTAGTTACTTCGTCATGAGTGAATAAGGCTGGTTTATCACCTACTGGTTCAGAAAAATTACAGGTTAAAAATGCTACTGGCGTTTGAATACCCTCTGCTGTTTGACGTCGAACTAGACATTCGTCCATCCATGCACCGCCACGCTTATGATTCCGTGCATATAGATCAAGATAAAACTGTCCTCGCAATTCACCATTAGCATCAAAAATATCAAAAAACCGAACATCTTTGTGCCAGACATCAACATCAGGACGTTCTTTGATATCCAAACCATATAATTTATTCACAACGGAAAATAAACCTATTACTACTTTATTTTCTGGGAAATACGGCTTGAGTACTTCTTGAGAAATAGAATAACGTTGTTGACGTAGCTTTTCGGAAAAATAGGTGACATCCCAAGCTTCCAGATCTTCCATGTCCGCTATTTCTTTAGCAAATGTTTTTAGCTCAACAAATTCCTTCTCTGCAATCGACTTAGAACGTGCTGCTAAATCATATAGAAAATCAAGTACTTGTTGTGGTGATTGCGCCATTTTAGTTGCCAATGAGCGTTCAGCATGATTATCAAATCCAATCAACCGTGCCAACTCATGACGCAGCTTTAAAATTTCAGCCATTATTTCAGTGTTATCCCATTTTCCAGCGTCAGGACCCTGATCTGATGCTTTGGTTGCAAATGCGGTATACATTTCTTCACGAAAATCACGATCATCAGCATAGGACATGACGGGCATATATGACGGAAAATCCAAAGTGAACAACCAACCCTCTAGCTGATCACGTTTGGCAAATTGTGCTGCCATTTCTTTGGTCGACTCTGGTAATCCTTCCAGCAATTTTTCATCTGTAATATGTTTCTTCCATGCATGGGTGGCATCCATCAGGTTTTCTTCAAATTTCGCTGTCAGTTTGGTCAATGACTGTGAAATTGTTTTGAATTGCTCACGATCTGTCTGTGATAACTCAACACCCGACAAGCGAAAATCACGTAAAGCATTATCAATAACTTTTTTCTGGGCGACATCAAGTTCAGCATATGCAGAACTGTCAGCCAAAGTTTTATAAGCTTTATATAGTTCTTCATTTTGACCAAGCTCAGTGCCAAACTGACTTAGTTTGGGTAAACACGCATTATAGGCGACACGTAATTCATCAGAATTCATCACCGAATTAAGATGACTCACAGGTGACCAGACATGATCAATAGTGGCATCAAGTGCTTCCATTGGAAGCACCAACGTTTCCCAAGTTGGCTGACTGATATCAGATATCAAGTCATCAACTGTTTGCTTTGCTTGATCTAAAACCTGGTTCAAGGCCGGTTCAACATACTCTGGAAGAATTTTTGAAAAAGCAGGTAACACATTTTTCTGTAATAAAGGGTTGGTCATCGTTATTCACAAAGTAATTAATAATAGTGTAATTATACGACAAGATATGTCATCAAGATTACCCACCGAGAGAAATATTCATTAAGGGTAGTTATACCAGCAAATGCTTGTTTAGTGTTGTAAAAACACTACTCCTTCACATTTGTGAGTATTTTTTACCACACACAACTTGATTGAATGCTGTGACCGTGAGACTATTCTTCGCAAATAACAAGAAATTTGCAGGATTTGTATGTCTACCTTCACATCACAACTCAAAGTTGGTTTACTACCTCTCATTGTACTACTCAGTGGTTGTGCTGGTACGCAACGGGTTGAAGAATACAATGACCCGTTGGAAAAATACAACCGTGTCATGTATTCATTCAACGATACTGTAGACCGAGCCATCATCAAGCCTGTCGCACAGGGATATGATTTCATTATGCCGGACCCAATAAGTCACGGTATCAGCAATTTCTTCAATAACTTGAATGAAATCACCGTCATTGTGAATGATTTACTGCAATTTAAATTTGCCCAAGCAGCTGATGATACAGGACGATTTTTATTAAATTCAACAGTCGGTATTGCGGGTATTTTTGATGTGGCTGGTTATGCTGGTCATAAAAAACATGATGAAGATTTTGGGCAAACATTGGCTGTCTGGGGAGTGAGGTCTGGTCCTTATTTTGTCTTTCCTATATTGGGTCCAACCACTTTCCGTGATGGTGCTGGCTGGCTAGTTGACTTTAATGTTACGGATCCCATTGCCTATGTTGACCATGTTCCTACCCGTAACCAACTCTACGGAACAAAGTTTTTTGATACTCGTGCAAATTTATTAGGTGTCAGTAAAGTCCTTGAAGAAGCTTCACTTGATGAATATGCCTACGTGCGTAGCGCCCATCTGCAATATCGCCAAAACCTCATCTACGATGGCAATCCACCTGAAGACGAAGACTTTGATATATTTGAAGAAGACTAAATAAATACGTCTTAACAGATATCTATTGGGACAAGTTGCTTCCAGCAACATATAATAAAGAGCCGGACACAAGTCCGGCTTTTTTTATCATTAATTTAAAAGAATTAATCTGTATTTATGACTACTGCATTTTTTATTATTGCTATTGTTGTCGGCTTTGCCATTCTCATCTGGGGTGCCGATCGCTTTGTAGATGGTGCAGCTAATATTGCTACCAACTTCGGTATTTCACCTCTTATTGTTGGTTTAACCATTGTTGGTTTCGGTACGTCTGCACCTGAAATGCTAGTATCTGCATTGGCATCATTTGACGGTATTCCAGCGTTAGGTATTGGTAATGCACTAGGTTCTAATATCGCCAACATTGGCTTAGTACTCGGTATCACTATTCTTGTTAGCCCACTGGCCGTTCAATCTGAAACCTTAAAACGTGAAGTTCCCATGTTAGCCTTGGTAATGGCTATTGCTCTGCTTTTGATCTGGGATCAACACTTAGGATATATGGATGGTATTATCCTGTTCTCAGGCTTTATCTTGACCTTGTTTGGTATGGCTTATCTCGCAATCCGTAGTAGTAAAAGTGATCCTCTCGAACAAGAGTTTGAACAAGAATTTTCAAAGCCTACTATGACCACCAGCAGATCTATAGTGAGTTTTATTATTGGTTTAATTGCTTTGCTCATAGGATCAAAAT
>QNEY01000231.1 GCA_003645385.1 Gammaproteobacteria bacterium
ACGCTTACTTGAACACCGCAGGTAGGCCGTAAACGGCACCGTCTTGGGCTTCACCTTGTTTACCATACGTTGACCTACACCGCACCGCAAATCACCGTTACAGATACGCCAGACCACTTCCCATGTCTCTTCATCAATGCTTGCAAGTAATGATAGGTCACGTTTATCTTTTGCATTAGCACCAGCTTGCAATGCAAGTTTGTCCAACATCTCAAAAATAGTATCAGGTGTTCCACGATCATACTCTTCGTTGTAGACTGGCAGCTTTTTGGTTTTGAATTTCTTACGGGGGTCAAGTGCATACTTAACTACCTTTGTAAACAAAGGGTCTTCATGCAGGTGGGTGAGAAGTATGTTCTCTTTTTGCAGCGTTGACGAATGACTCGCCAGTGCATTGAGTGTATCCAGTACAGGTTTTAAACTCATTTAGGTTTCCCTTCGTATTTAATGGTGAATGTTATATTGTTAGGGTAAAAGTTCTTAACAAAATCAGCCATGGTCATTTCAAGCAGCTCATCTGCTGGAAAGAAACGCCCACCAGCATCAATGATTACCTTTTGCATCTTCTCAGCTATTCCAAGCTGCTCCATTCTTTCCTTCAATGCACGGTTCTCGTCCTGAAGTGCCTGCTGCAATGTCCTATCATCATATGTGCTCATCAGTACCCTTATGTTTAATTTGTATTGCTATATATACCATTATACACAACACCTGTCAAGTGTTTTTAGGTGTTCATGCTTTGCTCAATGCCCCAACGGGCAAGGATTAGCATACCAATGGCTTCCTTTTCCTCATCCTGTTTAAGGCCACTCATAAACTCATCGAACATAGCAGCAACCTCTTTAATCTTTTCAGGATCAAACTCTGTCATCAGTCCCTTAATGTACACTAACTGGGTTTCCTCTAATGCTCCCATGAATATTCTCCATTTGCACTTTCTCGTTTAAGCCATGCTCGGCCATTAATAATTTGAGCATGGCCTGTGCTTCTGCATCACCTTTGTACGCATTGACAAGACCATCAAATCTTGTACGTACTTGATACAGTTTATCTTCAGGTGCCTGTTCCAGCGTTTTTCGCACATGAAAAAGTGCAACCTCCGCTTGAGACAGTTCACGTTTTTGATCTTTGTCATTCTTAGTCATTGTACCACCAACTTTTGTAAGCGTTTTATTGCTGTATTCACACCACGTTTATATCCTACGTCAAGGCCATCGTCATACCCACTATTTACACCATCACGGTAAACACTGTCGAAGTCCTCCTCACAGACGGTGTTGACACCATCAGCGTGTGCTATCTGTTCAGCATTTTCAATCTCATCCTGAAAACACTCACAACGGGTCACGAATGTCCCACAGTCATACTCTGCTATTTCAAGGTCAGAGAAACATCTAGCACACCTGATGGGTTTCATAGATACTCCAAGTCAACACAGGCATCTTCAAACATATCCTCAGTGAGTTCAATCTTGTCACCCCACCGCTCATACATATCCTTGGTAGCCTTGACAGTACGGACGCTATCAATGCCTGATTGTATAATAGCACTGGCACACTGGCTACAGGGGGGCATCGGCCACACATAAATTGTGCACCCCTCAAGATTACGCTGTGCAAACAGCATGGCGTTCATCTCAGCATGGAGAACCTTGGCGTACTTCTTATCACGGTCATCCAAATCATCATCAGGGATATTCTGAGGGTACCCATTGAAACCAATACTGACAATGCGTTTATTACTGTCCACAATGACAGCACCCACCTTGGTTGACGGGTCTTTCGACCACTGAGCCACGTGAGAAGCAAGGGCAATAAAACGCTTATCCCACTTGCTTCCTTTTTTCCCAGTGAGGTTTTTGAAAGCTGCCCCAAGATTACGCAAAGCCTGTGCAGCATCTACAGTTACACTCGCAGGTAAAACAAGTTGTTTTGCTTGTGGCTTTGGCACTTTAGGAAAATCAATAGATGGGTGCTTCTGTGCAGCAAACTGCATACCATCAATATTGAAATAACAAAATACATGCTTCTCACTGAAGTGCATCTTGATGGGGTACTTGGCTTTGTTGTTGGGGTTGATCCATTTGATCATACCTGTGCCATGTTCCCTGTGCTGGTACTGGTCACCAATACATAGAGGTGTCAATCTGTCGTTTATCAAATTGAGCCTGCCATTGGAGCCACGCACATTTAATTCAATGCACCGCCCAAGGTTGTCACGTTCAATAACCGATTGTTTATTTAGTCTACAGGCAGGGCACACCAGAGCACCACCGAATGTGTCTGAAATAGTTTCAGGACCCAACTGGCACCCGTGTATTTCACACTGCATTGTGATCTCTCTTCAACTGCTGGTACATTTTACGGGCAGGGTCTGCCTGTACAGAACCAGTGTCAGGGGAACGGTGGTACTTACGTGCTTCCAGGGTAGAAGCGTTATCACCATACACTGCTTTGCGGATTCGTTTGGCTACTGTTTGTCTCATTTTATTTCTCCTGTTTTATGGCATCATATAGATAGTTGCCTTTTTCATCTTCACTAACCCTTATCATTTTCAAACCCTGCATGTGGCATTGAGAGTTACATCCCACCATTGATTTTTTACTTTCTATGTAGTGTACTTCCCCACCACAATGAATACACAGGTGTTGTTTCTCCCTTCTTGGTACTGCTGGACCTACAGAACTATCTGTAGGTATTGCCCCTTGTGGTTCAGGTGCTTTAACCCTTACTACTTCCTTCTTACCAAAAATAGCATCGTAGTTATCCCTACCCTGTTTAGAAAATAAATGACATTGTGCATTACCTTTCATTAGAGTTCCCTCACTTGGAAAATTTCAAGTGTGTCTATGTCGTGCCAATCACCTTCAATGTGCACTTCAGAACGTATGTGTTCCTGTACAATACCCCATGATTTAGGATGCATTGAATTACGTGTCCTGTTACTGGTGTATTGCACCAGTTTACCTACCAGTTCTTTAGCTTCTTTAGCTTTCATCCTAAAGAAACCATGTGGATATCAATATTGAGTGTACTTTGCATTGTTTCCATGTCGTACCCACGATACACCCTGACATGGGTATTACCAGAACTGGCTATAACTGATACGGATTGAGGTGCAATAAGCATGGGAAACATGGTAAACTTTTTACCAACAGCTTCTTGCTTAACTATCTGTGCCAGCCTCATGATTGCAGGGTTGTAGAACTTCTCCATCCACTCTTCTGTGTTCATTATATCATCACGGGCAGTGTAGGCAAAAGATATACACCAGTTGTGGGTGTCTTGAAGGTTCACCGAAGCATCAATAGGCCACGTACCCAGAGCTTCATCAAGCCTTGAGGCTGTCATTGCACAGCACTCTCGCATTACTTTTGCACGATCGTCTTCACGTTCATCTTCTTTCATCACTTACCCC
>QNEY01000232.1 GCA_003645385.1 Gammaproteobacteria bacterium
TACCATCATCATCAGTTAAGAAAGGTTTAGTTTCTTTGTAGAAAACAGTAAGTTCTTTATGTTTTTTATAATCAGATTGTCGCGGTTTTCTAGCGATTGGGGCAGTATGATATGTATGTAAAGTTTTTGCGCCAGACAAACTATGAATATCAATGGTGTGTATAACATCAGAATCCCCGAAGTCCGCAGAATCAATCACATGGGGTTCAGCGTATGCAGGTTGAGGCATTAATGTCGGAATAGCTAACCCAAAGCCGAAGTAACACAGTATGTATGCAATACCTAGTTGTTTCTTGATACTATTTTTCATTTTCTTTCTCTCATTAAAAAAGGGATGCTAGTATTATACCAACATCCCTTTTAAAATAGCAAACTTTAAGACTATTTGTGTAAACTACATTACAGAGCGTTCATACGGTCTTCAATTGATGCACCAGCACCCTTACCACTTGCAGCTAACATAGCTTCTTTAATAACGTCATCTTCGTCTTCAATGTTTGAAGTTTTGAAGGTTTCGTATGACATGCTAGAAGCATCAGCTTCAGCATCAGCTTTTGTTACTGCATCATCTAAAGAGCCTAACGCAATATCGAGTGATGACATTGATGAACTTAGACCGCTGGCGCGTTTGGATTGTTCTTCCAACATCTTTGCCTGTTCAGCCTTCATTTCAGCCTGTTCCATTTTGGCAGTGCCTTGTGAAATTTTAGATTTCGCGCCTTTCAATTCACCAGCAGCTTTGTCATATTGTTCTTGGACGATGCCCAAGTTTTTGTCCCAGAATTCAGCTTCTTGAACTTCTTTTTCAACAGAAGATTGTGTAGATTCCAGCAAATCAAGCATTTTCATAAGGCTTGGTTTCTTTGTTTCATCACCAGCATCGACCATAGCTTTAATAGCTTGTGCCGCAGATTTGCGTTGGGTGAAAAGCTCCTGAACTTCATCAGCTTCTTTACGTTCTTTATTGCATCGTTGTCTGGCTTCAGATAAACGGATGCCAATTTTGGTCATTTCTTCTTGCATTTCGCCTAATACTGCATCGTTAAAACCTTCTTTATCAAGCCTTGCAGCAAGTTTTCTGGTTTCTGTTCCGGCACGTTTGGCGTTTGATTTACCCCAATGTTTTAAAAATTTTAGCATTTTAATATCTCCTAAATTATTTGTTAGAATATACAGTATAACAAAAAACATAACCACTGTAAAGATTATTTTTGATACAAAGAATGTCAGAATTAACAACGTTAACCCCAACACACCTATACAGATAAGTTTATTAATCGTATTTTGCTGCTTCTGCATCGTATCGTTCCTTGTCAGATGGGTATCTTACGAATAGTGCTGGTGCATCAGTATCACTTATAATAGGCTCTACTGCACTAATATTTTCCCTGAATACCCCTTGTTTGATTGGTGTTCCCACCTTACCTAAGTAAGATAGGACACTGTATACAGTAATACCAAGTAACAGTATATATAACAGGAACATAGTAAGATAATGCAACTTATTCCTGTTAGGTAGCGCATAGTTCACACCAGAATGGATTATCATTCCTAATATTACAGTGCAAGCTAATACGACAACAGCTAATACGACAATGTTCATTTATCTACGACCCATTGAAGGTAACAACGCTGGGTGTATGTCGATATTGCAATTACCAACGGTACGTTCAGCACATGCTTGAATTGCTTCTAGCATTAACCATGTAGCCATATGTTCGTCCATACTATCTGATATAATTTTGTCAGCTTCTACCGCAACACGGGCATGTTCAAGGTCAAGTTTTCTACGCTCTTTAAGAACAATCAAATCAGCAGCCAAGCGTTTCAGTTTTGTAGCTTTTTCAGCGTCAACAGAAGCTTCTTCTTCACGACGCTCAACGATGACTTTTGGATAACTTACCAGCGAAAATGTTAAAGACTTGATAATCACAGGCTCGTCTTTCAATTTTTCTTTAAAAGCTTTTTCAACATAAATTTGAACTTCTGATAAATTGTCCATAATGTTGTCAATATCATAATGATTCAAGGCTGTTCTGATAGTGCCTATAGAAACAGGTTTAATATATGTGTTAAACACTTGCTCGGTAGTAATGATAGACTTGCGTTCACCAGCAACAGGCACAGATTTAACACGTTTGTAAACCTTGTTGATGGAAGTGTCATCTTCTTTGACAGCATATTGAATGTCAACTTCTAGTTCCAGATTTAGTTTACTAGCACTGATGTAATATTTGCTTGCGATAGTTTGTGTGTTTTCAAACACATCTAACACTACGAAACGTGGACACGCTGTTGTGATACACGAATCTAATCGAAATGCCCCAGCGCGTCTAATAGCAGCTTCCAGCCCATTAGTGCCTAATTGTTTAGCCACACGACCTGAATCTACTGTAACTTTATCACCACACCCAGACAATACTAATATTGCTAAGATAGAGATGATACCTAATTTAAAATTTTTCATTGTTGTTTAACCTTTAACTCGTTTAAAAATGTACATTCCTTCTGGAGTTACTGTCACTAAATTCCAGCCTTCGTCGCCCAATTTATTGAGCTGATTTCTAAATGCTTCTACATCACCATTGTAGAAAGCATCTGCATAATATTCCCACTTCATAATAATTCCTATATGCTAGTGTAATAAGTGTAAAAAGACCATAGCGTTACTATGAACGGTATGGTTATTAGTATTGCCATAATAGAACGCCAAGCACTGTTTTTACGGTATCCAGTAAACCCAAAATAGAGCATACCGGAACCCATAAAAAACAGTGTTATTATCACCATTATAAAAGTGGCGGTGTTCATTAATCGCTACTACAACTTGAACATGAAGAACAAGATGAACATGAAGAACAACTAGTGCAACCGCCACCAGGTTTTTTCTTCTTCTTTGCCATTGACGTTCTAATCATCAATTCATTCCATTGATATTGCATCCATTCCAACGGATTTGAATAAAACCACACGTTTGCTGGTGGTAATTGACCAAAAACGTTGATGTAATCATTAATCGTATCATGGAAAATTGCTGCTTCAGCATTTTCTGATGGATTATGGTTAATGAATCGTCCAGCAACTCTGTCACAATATGCAGCATAGTCTTCAGTGAATGTGATATGTTCGTGCCAAACCATGTCCAATACTTTAGACGGTGATTGCTTGTGCTGTTTGGTAGTCACTAAGCGCATGAAACGGGCATATTCACGTAAAGCATTGATAGTGTAAGTTTTACCTTTACCCAACACTTTGTTAACTTTCTTAAAAAACAATCCGTCCATATCATCTGAAACGAATTTATCGAACTCAATCATAGGATTTTTCCTTCTGAAATTTGAACACCAACATATAGTGATAATTCACCTTCGACAATAGCCGCAAACATGTATTCGTGTTCGGTTGTGAAAAAA
>QNEY01000233.1 GCA_003645385.1 Gammaproteobacteria bacterium
AGCTATAACCATAACGTGTCGCAATTTGATTTGAGTTATTTCCTACTTCCAATGCACTTGCATAATATTTTGTGAGTTGTGCAAGATCTGTCGAAGCCATTACTCGTAATTTTTCACGTATCAAATAAAATTGTAAGGTATCACTCAACTGACGAGTCACTGGATAAGTTACTGCTCGGCCACGAGCTTCTGCAATACGAGATGTTGTCACTGGATGAGTTCGTAAAAACTCGGGCACTCCACTTCCATTATAAAACCGACTTGTCTTCTGTAATCGCTCGAAAAATATAGGCATAGCCTGTGGGTCAAAACCCGAACGAACTAATGTCAACATACCCAAATTATCAGCTTCTTTTTCATTAGCACGTGTAAAATTTATTTGAGCCTGAGCTTCCCCTGCTTGTATTGCCATCATACCCGCCATGCCCGCTTTAGGATCAGCAACTGCCAACAATGCTGCACCTATCTTTGCAATCATCGACGCTATACTCATATGTTGAGATTGCTCTAAACTACGCAATAAATGACGTTGAGTCACATGGGCAATCTCATGAGCCAAAACTGATGCCATTTCATCTTCTGTTTCACTCGTTAACACCAAACCACTATGAACACCTATAAAACCACCTGGTGCCGCAAAGGCATTTACCGATAAGTCAGGAACCATAAAGAAAGTGAATGGTAGCTGTGGCGAATCACTATTAGCCACCAAACGATAGCCCACTTCTTGTATGTAGCTATTTACCTCAGGATCATCAATCAACTCCACTGACTGCTGCAGCCGCCAAAAAAATGCCCGCCCAATCTGATACTCTTGCATTGGTGAAATCAAAGCTCCAGAACTATCACCAAAATCAGGCAAATCGATATCAGCAGCCTGTATCATTATGAATGGCCAACTCACAGCTACCAGTAACCAGATTGCAATGATTTTTCTCATAGTAATCATAGACATTTATTTAGCAACAAGGTTTCCAGCAAGACAAATGTCCTATTTCAGTTTATTATTACGCGCTTACTTAGATATTACTTGGACACGATATGTCAGATTTTGATGTAGAACTTGATACCTCGGGCTTAAACTGCCCATTACCCGTACTGAAAGCACGTAAAGCTTTATCAGAAATGTCTATCGGCCAAAAATTACATCTTATCGTAACAGATCCTGGTGCAAATCAGGATATCCCGGCCTTCTCAAAAATGACCGGTAACCCACTACTTGAATCTAGTGAACAAGATGGTAAATTACATTTTATTATTGAAAAAGGTGATGCATAATGGCGAAGAAACTTGCAATCATTGCTAGCAAAGGTACGTTAGATGGTGCTTACCCTCCTTTTTTATTGGCATCAACAGCAGTAGCTTTAGGCTTTGAAGTGAAAATATTTTTCACCTTTTATGGCTTGCAACTCCTTAATAAAAATCTCAATTTAAAGGTATCTCCATTAGGCAACCCAGCAATGCCCATGCCTGTTCCAGTGCCAAGCATCATACAAGTTATCCCTGGACTAGAGTGGTTTGCAACATGGATGATGAAACGTAAATTAAAGAAAAAAGGTGTTGCTAGCGTAGAAGAGTTACGTGATATTTGTGTTGAAACAGGTGTTGATCTCATTGCCTGCCAGATGACGGTTGATCTATTTGACTTCAATGAGGAAGACTTTATTGAGGGCATTAGCTCAGGCGGAGCTGCAACCTATCTGGAATTTGCTGGTGATGCTGATGTTTCGTTGTATATCTGATCTACTTTAAGTGATCCCAAAGTATTCCCAAATAATATGGCGCCCCCGGCGCGATTCGAACGCACGGCCTTCCCCTTAGGAGGGGGACGCTCTATCCAGCTGAGCTACGGGGGCAACAATGAAAGCGGATTATAGCAGTAGCTAATAATTAATATTTGAAGAGATTTACTATCGCTACATACTAGTTATAAATTAACTGTTCCCAAGATTCATCACTAGTTAGCGTGATATAGTTGTTTAATTAATTACTAATGATAGTTTTACTTACTGTATCCGTTATAGATAGGTTAGAAATAATACTTTTGGTCAAGGAATGAGAAGTCATGAATAATAGTTTATATGTACTTGTTCTGCTGGTTGTCGTTTTAATCTGGTTTTTTTTAAAGCGCTCTAAAACCAAATCAGCAGCAGCAAATAAACACTCAACCAAGACAATTAGAAAAGAGCCAAGTTTTCGCGCAGTATCTATTCAAATTTGCCCGCAAGCCTGTGCTGCTGCTAAAAATATTCGTGATAAGAGATTCTTATCCCATCAGGCTCCGATGCTTCCTCTTGCTGACTGCAATGTTAAAGATTGCAAATGTAAGTTTGTTCATCATAACGACCGTCGTTCTCATGATGATCGCCGATTTGCAAGTGTTACTATGCAAAATGTCTTTGCTGATAAAGAAAAGCGAGAAAACACTAAATCAGATCGGCGCAAGAAATAACAAAAAAGCCGTAATGAACTTAACTCATTAAAGCTGTGATATGAGTACTCACAGCAGTCGCATTACCTTCAATGTTATAGCCGCCTTCTAATAATGATACGATTTTTCCTTGGCAGTATTTATCAGCTAGCGCCCTCACCATCTCAGTTAGTTTTGTAAACCCCTGATCGGTGATGTTATGACAACCCAGCAAGTCATCTTGCCGACTATCAAATCCTGCCGAAATCAAAATAAGATCTGGTGAAAATTGCTCGACTGCTGGCAATAACTGCTGTTGAAATGCCTTGATAATATCTTCATCGCTTGCTCCACAAGCCAGATGGACATTAATATTAAAGCCCTCACCGGCTCCCTCTCCTTTTTTTTCCGGAAATCCTGTTCCAGGATAAGCAAACACATCATGTGTTGAAAAATACAATACATTTGGATCAGAATAAAATGCCCATTCAGTTCCATTACCATGATGATAATCCCAATCAACAATTAGTACTTTTTTAATGCCACAATGTTGTTGGGCATAACGAGCAGCAATAGCAATATGGTTGTAATAGCAAAAACCTTCTTCTTTGCCGGTGTTCAAGGCATGATGGCCTGGAGGTCTTGATGCACAAAAGGCATTGCTAACTCTGCCACTACACACCTCATTAACAGCAGCTAATACACCAGCAGTCGCTAAAACTGCATTATTGTGAGTATTTTGTTGTTGAGTTTTAATTGATGATATATGTTGGTCAGAATGAACTAAACTTAACCATTGTTCAGCATCGATTAGTGGCTTTATGGCTACAGTCTCATTCAACAAACCCTTTGCCTGCAGTTGCTGTTTTATGGCGTTATATCGTGCTGGTGATTCCGGATGTTCAGTACTAATTTGGTGTTCTGAAAAACGATCATCTAATACCAAGCCTGTCGGTAACCTTTTCTGTTTTGCACCTGAAGATTCTGACAAAATAGTAAAT
>QNEY01000234.1 GCA_003645385.1 Gammaproteobacteria bacterium
TGCACATTTTGCCAAAGCGTCAGGATCGCTGCCACCCAGTTGCAATGCTAAGGGATATTCACTCACGTCGTGCCCTAGAAAGCGATCACGGTTACCATGAATTAATGCCCCCGTAGTCACCATCTCCGTGTAGAGCACGCAATGTTTGGATATTAAGCGCAGAAAATAACGAAAATCACGATCAGTCCAGTCCAACATCGGAGCTACAGATAGCCGATGCGCTTGTTTAAGTGTAAATTCTGCTGCTGTCATAATAAATCAAAAAAATTCAGATACGCTATTTTCTCAAATCAAGGCGTAAAATGTCTGTTTTATTTTTTAGATAGTTTCTATGAGTATAATTCAAGGTGATGGTTTCAGTGTAAACGTCATTAAAAGCAAGCGTAGAAAGACCATGGCACTCAAAGTGTCTCGCACAGATGTGTCCATTCATATTCCTGCCACACTACCCATTGCCATGGCAAAAACATTTATTGAACAAAAAACATCATGGATCCAACAAAAGCTACAGCAACAATCTCAACGTCAGTTGCCAGAAAGACAATTTACGGATAACGAATTATTCTTTTTCTTGGGTGAACCCTATTCGTTGCGTCTGATCCAGCAAAACACCACACCGTCAGTGATAAAAACTCAGCAATATATTGAATTTTGTGGACGGCTAAACCGCTTATCAAAAAAATCTATTCGTAACTCTCTTATTCTTTGGTATAAACAACAAGCTGAACAATTTTTGAATTCACGCACAACATGGTTCGCTAATAAAATAGGGTTAACACCAAAATCAATAACTGTAAAAACCTATAAAGCTCGCTGGGGAAGCTGTACTAATAAAGCAGAGATTCAATACAACTGGAAACTTATCCAAGCCCCACCAGACATTATTGATTATGTCATTATCCATGAGCTGTGCCATATTCAACATCACAACCATTCACCCACATTCTGGCAATTAGTCGAAAAGCATTATCCAGATTTTAAATTAGCGCGTACATGGTTGAAGAATAATGGTCACAAATTCGAGATATAAGTGTATTATTATCATCTGATTTTTACAGGCACGGATTCCTGCTTATTTTCTGAAGATAAGATCAGTGTTTTGTCACTTAGGAATTATTGCTTATGGCTTTTTGGAACAAAAAAAGAGAAGTTGAAACATTACAACAGCAGTTGCAACAACGTGATGACAGCATTGCTGAACTACAGCAGCAGCAGCAAGAGCTTCAACAACGCTATAACAACCTAGAACAAACATCAGAACTGGAAAACAAACAACAGGAATGGATAACAAAATTATTTGAAAATCTTGATGATTTTGGTGTCAGCATGTCTGGATTCCATCTATCTCTGGGGACAATGGCCTCATCATTAAGCTCAGAAAGAGCATCAGCAATTCAAGGGTCTGAAATATCAGTATCAGCCCGCAACCATATTGAAACTGTGGCATCCGGATTAAACAACATCACAGGTCAAATTGATCAATCTGCTAATCGCGTCAAATCATTGCAGGATAATGCCATTAAAATCGGTGGTTTTGTTGATATTATCAGTAATATTTCCGAACAAACCAACTTGTTAGCACTCAATGCTGCTATTGAGGCAGCGCGTGCAGGTGAACATGGTCGTGGCTTTGCTGTGGTGGCCGATGAAGTGCGAACTCTTGCCACTCGAGCACGCGAAGCCAGCACTCAGATTTCTGAGTTAGTCGGTGGCATTCAAAATGAGACTGAAAATGCTAGCAATTTGATGCAAAGCGTTACAACTGATACATCGAGCTTTAGTATGCACGTACAAGATACTGTGTCCGATATGCATAAAATGCTGGATTTGTCGCAAAAAATGGAAGAAACCATCACAGCTTCAGCTTTAAGGAGTTTTGTTGAAATTGCCAAACTTGATCATATTGTGTGGAAGTTTGAAATTTATCGGGTAATGATGAAGCTATCCCAAAAACAACCATCAGAACTATCTTTACACACCCAGTGCCGTCTTGGAAAATGGTATTTTGAAGGCGAAGGTGTGGATTGTTTCTCACAGCTACCGGGTTACCGTGAAATTGCTAGCCCACACCAAATTGTACATGAGCAAGGAGCTATTGCCCTCGAAGCTTTTTATGCTAATGATGTTAGCCGCACACTCACAGCATTATCTAGCATGGAACAAGCCAGTATGGATGTTCTTAATAATTTGGAAACGATGATTACATCTGCTGAAGGCAATCCTGAACTACTGTGTGCAAGGTAAGCCCTTGTATATTTTCACATATCGGCTAAAATATAGCTCTTGAATAAGGAACGCTGCGCCAGGGTCTTATCCTGCTAGGCTTATTCAACTTTCAATATCAAACTGCGTTCATTATTAACAGGTAACTGAAATAATGGACGTTGTATCTTTGTTTAAGCCAACTAATCCCTACCTGTCATTACAAGTAATGAGGCAAGTTGACTATGAGTAACTCTTTTGTTTTCACATCTGAATCCGTTTCAGAAGGCCATCCAGATAAAGTCGCAGATCAAATCTCCGATGCAGTTCTTGATGAAATATTACGACAAGATCCCAATGCACGTGTTGCATGTGAAACCTTAATCAAAACAGGTGCCGCAATCGTTGCTGGTGAAATCACCACCGAAGCATGGGTTGATCTTGAAGAAGTGGTACGTAAAACCATCACGGATATTGGTTACAACAACTCTGATGTCGGTTTTGATGGTGAAACCTGTGCGGTTATGTCGTTGATTGGTAAACAATCCCCAGATATCAATATGGGTGTTGATCGCGGCACACCTGAAGAACAAGGTGCTGGTGACCAAGGTTTAATGTTTGGTTATGCCAGCAATGAAACAGATGTTTTAATGCCTGCACCCATTACCTATGCTCATCGTTTGGTTAAACGTCAGGCAGAAGTTAGAAAAAATGGTACATTGCCTTGGCTTCGCCCTGATGCGAAAAGTCAGGTTACCTTTGTTTATGAAGACGGTAAACCTGTTGGTATTGATGCAGTTGTATTATCAACTCAGCATAACCCTGATGTTGCTTTGAAAGATCTTCAAGAAGCGGTAATGGAAGTCATTATCCAACCAACGCTACCAGCTGAATGGATAAACAAAGACACATCTTTCCATATCAATCCAACCGGCCAATTTATTATTGGCGGCCCAGTTGGTGATGCAGGTCTTACAGGTCGCAAAATCATCGTAGATACTTATGGTGGTATGGCACGCCATGGTGGTGGCGCTTTTTCAGGTAAAGACCCATCAAAAGTTGATCGCTCTGCTGCTTATGCAGGCCGTTACGTTGCAAAAAATATTGTTGCCGCGGGCTTAGCTGATCGCTGTGAAATACAAGTGTCTTATGCTATCGGTGTGGCAGAACCTACTTCAATCAGTATTGAAA
>QNEY01000235.1 GCA_003645385.1 Gammaproteobacteria bacterium
CCATGGTACTGTTCGAGCATTACATTCTCAGCACTTATCAAGTCACCTTTCTCTATGTACTTGGCTATGGCTTTGTTCTGACGTTCTAAATGTTTTTCTCTGAACAGATCATTGGCTACATCAATAAGATAATCAACATTGTGTACCTCAGTATCAGCAACATCTGTTAAATGTTGCAGTACATTACCGACCTGAGTGTGTGTCTCTTCCTCTAAATCTTTTCCATGTTCTTCAAATATCTCATTGATGTGCAGTTTAGGGGCAACAGTATAGGACTCATAGTAAGCACGAACCCAGTCTATAACTGTACTTGCGTACTTAACATCGAAATAGTCAGGACTGATCACTGGTAATATCTTTTCACAATACTTCGTGTTAAGAATTAAATTAATTATGACTTGCTTTTCTCTGTTGTAGTCAAGCCTTGAACGTTCTATTGTCATATATGATCCTTACTTGTGTAATTTGCCATGTTTTCTAAAGGTACGTTCGAGGTTCATGAAACCAAAGTGTACGTTATCCATTGATAGTGCACCAGATACACCCTCAGCAACACGCTTGGGGACTTCAGCTAAGTTAGACTGAAAGTTACCATTCGATTTGGATTTAAGCATGTCAATGGCAGGGTCAACATACTTCACCACTCTGTTGTACATGTTGTTGTTGTCTTTGACACCAATGACTGTGAGGATACGCTCGACTGTTTTAGGATATTCCGTTGCTGCTTTCATTGAAGAGTGGGTAACTGGCTTGGGGTCGTTTATGATGAAGTGAATCAATGGGTATATGAATCGGTACTTGCTGTTGCCCTCAGATGGGTTGCCTTCTGATTGGATAAACTGTGTGAGTTTCATCCTGTAGGGACGCCTGTCATACTCTGGGCTACAAGCACGGGCACAACGCTCCATTGCCATACGTATCTTGGGCAGGGTCATACTTTTGGGCAGGAACTTTTTCTCTATGTTTAATTTATTGTAGAAGCGTCCACTGAGTATGAGTTTCAAGGAGTCAACGGCTGACTTCATGATTTTACTCTGTGTACCATATTGAACTGTTCTCCTACCGTACTTGATGCGTATAGAACTTAATGAATCAAATGAATTCCAGTATTCAATGAGAGCAACGATTCGTTTAGGTATTGGTTCATTTTCAGCAACCTTCTCTTTATTCAAGGTAGTTGTTTTCTTCAGTGAATGACGCTTGGGTTTAAGTTTCTTTCTATCAATAGGTTCCTGAACCTTCCTTGAATCAACATCTTGTTTTGTCGAGGCGTCCGAAGGACAGGGGGTATTACGAAGTAATACTTTACTACTTGTATTATTAATTGTATTACTACCTTTGTCGTTTTGGCGGTACCCCTTGTCGTTTTGGCTACACCCCCCCTTTGTCTTTTCACTATACCCCCCATACTCTAAAACGTATATCCTACGCTCCTTTATTTCCTTCTTTTCATATATGAGTTCAACTTCTATAAAACCCTTTTGTTTTAGTGTTGTAATGGTTTTGGATGCTGCGTTTTTTGATAAACCTGAGAATTGTGCGAAGTGGTCGTTACCTGCCCAACAGTAACCTTTGTCATTGGAAGTGAGGCTATTGATTTCAGCCAAGAATAGTTTTTCCTTTATGGTTAGTGTTTCATGTAACCATATTTCTCGTGGTATCCAAATACCCTTAAACTCTCTTGAAACAGCCATATGTCACTCCTCAAAATAAAAAACCCCCTGTGAAAGAGGTGTTGGTATTGGTCGGTACTTAGGGCACACAACCCATATTGTGTCGGTAAACACAAAAACCAAGCAACACCCTTTTCACAGGGGGTTTGTAATTTTGTTTTTATCTGTGTGCTGAGAGATACCTTAGCAGTTAAGCCATTGAAGGACACCACTCCCACAATCATTGCTTACCTGATAAATGTCATCATATTACCCATATGCTCTATTGTCAACAAAAAATATGTATATGACAAAAATTTTTTGGGCAGTGTTCTGTAGTATTTAACAGCTACCCACTTCATTAGTCGTGGCTTGAACACCCATACTTGCAGAATCATACGCTGTTATGATCCCATCAACACCTGCACTCAGGCATAATACAGCATCCAGCGGTGATTCGTACTCACAGCCCTTAATCAGCATCCCAATTTGGTTTGATGCGATTAATACCAGCTTACGTAACTCTGAATTGCTCATTTCCTTCATACGGGCTTGAGCTTCTTCAATTGGGTCTCTTCCGTTAAACTGTGCTTTTACTTCTTCAACAATTTGCTCTGTATTCATTAATTACACCCTTTTGGCTTAATTGCCTTATTTATTGTATGTTGGTATATATACCATTAAGAACAGCTTATGTCAATACTTATTATAGGTCGTGTAACAGTTCAGCCTTGACTTCATCTGCTTCTTCTTGGCTCATTTCACCAGGATCTTTTTGTGAAATACTCACGATTTCAACCTCAACACCTTGAAACGATAACTCAGCCCCTAATTCACGGGCTTTTTCAACAGCTTGTGGCTCATTATCAAAAACAATAAAAGCACGCTTCAGGCGGCTCGCAAGGGCTCGTGTTTGCTGTGCTGTGTACTGTAACCCAAACATAGCCACGCCATGAGCTCCAAACCGCCAAGCATCAAATACACCCTCGCAGATAATGGCTGTATCATGGATATTGTCAATATTATATACTGTATTCTTTGCTGGCAGGACACTTTTGGTTTCAGATAGGTTTTTGTACTTTAATCCAGCTTTATCAGTTATATCACGCCCTATGTAAGTCATGATTCGTCCGTCTAGGTACACTGGGATCAGGATACGGTATTTGAAAGCCCCTGTTTGGTAACAGCACTCTATACCGTACAAGTCACGGAGTTGTTTTGGGTCATACCCACGAGCATGTAGGTATTCAGCATGGATACTTGGCATTTTCACCGTATTTGGTGGAGGCCACTCAACATTGGATGCACGCTCTTTATTAGCAGTTTCATGGAATGACATGAGACTACTGTACTCTTTGATTAGGTTACCTGCTTCTTCCCAAGAACTTAGTGTGGTTATCACTTTCCGTACTTTATGTTTACCACATCTGAAACAGGAGTATGACCAACCATCAGGTCCAAATGCCCCATGGTTGCTCCGGTCACCGCACATTACACACGATATACTTACCCATCCTTCACTAACATTTTTACCTGAAGTCCAATAAGGAACACCAAGATCCCCTAATAACCTCTGTATGTCAAGCATAGTAATCTCTCACTATTTCTCTGGCCTTGAGTAACAGCATTGGGTGTCCATGTATAAGCACTTCCAACAACAGCTTTTTCTCAGCCATATAAATTTCAGCGAACTTAGGATCATGCTTAACAATAGAACCAGTGTTGTGTATAAGGTCA
>QNEY01000236.1 GCA_003645385.1 Gammaproteobacteria bacterium
GGGCTAGCTCCGAGTCAAAATTTAGTGTTGTTTGTTGGTCCTCTGGTGGTTTATAGCGTAATACTGCATCAATTTTTCCTCGACCTAAACTATCAGTAAACAACTTCCTGATTTGCATTTCCAATGGCCGGAATTTTTCTTCCAGACGCAAGGACACTTCAAGATAACGATGATTTACTGAACGGATTTCCCATGTCAGGTCACCTTGTTCAGTTTGCTCTTCTTGGCGAGCAAATGCGGTCATACTTAATGTCACAGATAGATTCCAGAATATTTTAAAAGATACATAGTAACTAAAACTGATTGCAAAAAGCACCCTAAGTAAGATGATAGCCACGTATAATGGCGGGATTATTTTATTTAAGGATCAGAACTATGCGTCCCAGCGGCCGTCAACCCAATGCTTTACGCGATATCACAATCACTAGAAATTACACCAAACATGCTGAAGGCTCAGTTTTAGTTGAATTCGGTGACACCAAAGTTTTATGTACGGCTTCAGTTGAAGAACGTATTCCACAATTTCTACGTGGCAAGGGTGAGGGTTGGGTGACCGCTGAATATGGCATGCTGCCACGTTCAACAGGTACTCGAATGGGACGTGAAGCTGCTCGGGGTAAGCAAGGTGTTCGTACTATGGATATTCAACGGCTTATTTGTCGTTCATTACGTGCTGCCATTGACCTAAAAGCTTTGGGCGAACGTAGCATTACCATTGACTGTGATGTTATTCAGGCTGATGGTGGCACTCGTACTGCATCTATTACTGGTGCTTTTGTTGCCTTGCATGATGCCATTGATTATTTGATTACCAACAAAAAAATCAAAAAGAGTCCGTTACATGGTCAGATTGCTTCGGTATCTGTTGGTATTTATAACGGCACACCTGTACTTGACCTTGATTATGCCGAAGATTCAACTGCAGAAACCGATATGAATGTAGTCATGAATGATGCTGGCGCTTATATCGAAATACAAGGTACTGCTGAAGGTCATGCTTTCCGTGCTGACGAATTACAAGCCATGTTGGCATTAGCCAGTGAAGGTATTGAGTCACTAATGCTTCATCAACGTGAAGCACTTGCTGAATAATGAACAAAATTGTTTTAGCCAGTGGCAATAAGGGCAAACTACGCGAGTTTGCCCAATTGTTTGCACCGATGAATATTGAAGTTGTGCCACAATCAGAATTCAATGTGCCTGAAGCTGAAGAAACTGGACTGACATTTGTAGAAAATGCCATTATCAAAGCACGCAATGCTGCTGAGCATACTGGTTTACCAGCTATTGCAGATGATTCAGGTATCGAAGTCGATTATTTACTTGGGGCTCCTGGGATTTATTCAGCCCGTTATGCTGGCACAGATGCCAGTGACTTAGATAACCTCAATGCATTACTAGCCGCACTTGGAGGTGTACCAGACAATGAACGTGCTGCACGTTATCAATGTCTGTTAGTAATGATGCGCCATTCTAAAGATCCAACACCTTTAATCTGTCAGGCTGACTGGCAAGGCCAAATTCTGACATCACCTGTTGGTAAAGGTGGCTTTGGTTATGATCCTATCTTTTGGGTGTCAGAAACAAAGTGTAGTGCAGCTGAACTAACATCAGAACAAAAGCATGCTATTAGTCATCGTGGCAAAGCCATACGACAATTTATGGCTGAATTCCAAGGCAATACTTAGCTCTCATATCCTGTGAAACTTATTGTTCTTATCTTAATGTGCTGTTTACTAAATGCTTGCACATCTTGGTCTTCAGAAGCCCCCATTACACCAATTAAAAATATTGGTAACCTTCAAGAGTTATCTGAAAATAACAACAGGCCTTTTATTTATTATCCTTCCCCCGATAATTACTCAGTTTGCCACGGCCATACTTGTTCAGAGTTTTCTTTTATCCAGCTATCAAACATACAGTGGCAAGAAGTTGAAGACTTATTTTCACCTACAGCCAATAATGCCCAGCAAGAACGTGAGCAGATTAAACTTGCTATTGCTTTATTAGAAAAATTTACTGGTGAACAGGCTGGCACCCATAAAGACCGAGCAGAAAACTTTACTGACAATGGCTTAAATGGCCAGATGGATTGCATTGATGAAGCTACCAATTCAACTGTTTATTTGCGTATGTTAGATGATGCTGGCTTACTCAGTTTTCACCAGCAAGCATCACGAACCTCCCGTGGTGGATTGTTTGCCCCTCATAACACAGCAACTATCGTCGAAACTGATTCTAATTTACGCTATGCTGTGGATTCATGGTTTAATGATAATGGAGAAATTCCTGCCATTGTGCCACTTTCACAATGGAAAAAAGGCTGGAAACCAGAATCTAATTAGTCATGTTTAATTTCACTGCCTTACCACCATTAAGTTTATATATTCATATTCCCTGGTGTGTCCGTAAATGCCCCTATTGTGATTTTAACTCTCATAAATCACCCGATAATCTTCCCGAGCAAGCCTATATTGATGCTCTTATCAGAGATCTAGAGCAAGAAATACCACATGTCTGGGGGCGAACAGTACAGAGTATTTTTATTGGTGGTGGCACACCCAGTCTATTTTCAGCTGAAGCTTTTGACAGACTCTTTTCAGCTATTCGAGCTTTAATACCGTTAAGCCCCCATGCTGAAATTACTATGGAAGCCAACCCAGGTACATTTGAGGCACAGCGTTTTGCTGATTACCTTGATCTTGGCATTAACCGCTTGTCGATTGGTGTTCAGAGTTTTAATGATCAGTCTTTAACTGCTCTTGGTCGTATTCATGACAGTAAACAAGCAATTAAAGCTATAGAGACAGCCCATAAAGTGGGCTTTGAGAATTTTAATATCGATCTGATGTTTGGTTTACCCCATCAAACTGAAAAGACGGCTAAAAATGATGTGACCACAGCGATTGCTCTAGAACCTAGTCATATTTCTTATTACCAACTAACATTAGAACCTAATACTTTATTCTATCAACAGCCACCTCAATTACCCGATGAAGATCCGATTATTGATTGGCAAATAGCTAACCAGAAGCGACTTGCTAATGCCGGATATCATCAATATGAAGTCTCGGCCTATGCTAAAAATAATCAACGCTGCCAACACAATATAAACTACTGGCAGTTTGGAGATTATCTGGGAATTGGTGCCGGAGCCCATGGCAAAATAAGCGATGCAGCCAAACAATCTATAACCCGTCGTTCCAAACAAAAGCAACCACAAGCCTTTATTGATAAAGCAGGAACAGATGCAGCCATCTTAAGCGAGGAAAATATCACTAAGGCTGATATCGGGTTTGAGTTCATGTTAAACGCCTTAAGGCTCACTGACGGCTTCCCTACTCCTTTGTTTTATCAACACACTGGCATACCC
>QNEY01000237.1 GCA_003645385.1 Gammaproteobacteria bacterium
ATAGAAAATTTATTGAAGTATTTAAAAAATATGGCGACCAATATGATATCGACCATTACAAGTTAATTGCCCAAGGTTATCAAGAATCCGGACTAAACCAGAACAGAGTAAGTCATCGTGGCGCAGTTGGAATGATGCAATTATTACCCTCCACGGCATCAGATAAAAATGTTGATATTAACGATATAGGAAAGCTCGAAAACAATATCCATGCTGGAGCCAAATATATGAACTTCCTGAGGACGCGTTACTTTAGTGACCCAGATATATTGCCTGAAGATCAGATATTCTTTTCTTGGGCCGCCTATAATGCAGGTCCAGCTAATGTCCGAAAAATGAGGAATTTGGCCGAAAAAATGGGCCTGGACAAAAATGTCTGGTTTAAAAATGTCGAAATTGCTGCTGGCAGACTAATTGGTACTGAAACAGTTAGATATGTTGCTAATATCTATAAATACTACAGTACCTACTTGTTATTAGAACAAAAAGAATTATTGGATCAAAAATCGGCACTTGAACACTAAATAGAGCCATTTTTTTAGAATCGACTAAAAACTATTACCCCACCCATTTTCTAGCATTGTGGAATAGTCTTAACCACGGTCCATCTTTACCCCAGTCTTCAGGATGCCATGAATGTTGCACTGTCCGTGTTACCCGTTCTGGATGAGGCATCATTATTGTAACTCGTCCATCCATTGTGGTTAATGCAGTAATACCTTCAGGAGAGCCATTTGGGTTTTGTGGATATTGCTGTGTATTTTGACCAAAATTATCTACATAACGCATTGCAATATATGAATCATTTAGTGATCCTGTTTTGCTGAAGTCTACCCTGCCTTCACCGTGAGCAACAGCAATCGGCATCACAGATCCTGCCATACCCTGTAACAAAATAGAGGGCGACTCCACAATTTCTACTAATGAAAAACGAGCTTCGAATTGCTCTGATAAATTACGTTCAAATGTTGGCCAATGTTCACTTCCCGGAATAAGTTCTTTTAGTTGAGACAGCATTTGACAGCCATTACACACACCTAAAGCAAATGTATCTGTGCGAGCAAAGAAATCACTAAGCTGTTTTCTGGCTTGGCCATTATGCAAGATAGTACTTGCCCAGCCGCGACCTGCACCTAGTACATCACCATACGAGAAACCACCACAGGCCACCAATCCCTTAAAATCAGCTAAATCAATACGGCTTTCAATGATATCACTCATATGAACATCAATTGCAGCAAAGCCAGCATGATCAAAGGCTGCTGCCATTTCAATCTGACCATTGACACCTTGTTCACGCAAAATTGCTATTTTTGGACGTTTGCCACTGATGATAAAAGGTGCAGCAACATGTTCAGCTGCATCAAAAGTCAACTTGGCATGTAACCCAGGATCTTGGTCATCTAATAAATCTTCAAATTCCTGTCTGGCACAGTCTGGATTATCACGTAAAGTTTGCATTCGATAGCTGGTTTCAGCCCAGTAACGCTGTAAAACAGATCGTGATTCGTTGATCTCTTGCTTGCCATTTACTTTAATTACAATTTGTTGGTCTTCACGTATCGAACCAATTACATGGCTATAGTGAGCTAAATCTTGCTCTCTAAGAATTGAGAGCACATCTTCAACATCACAATGACAAACCTGAATTACAGCACCCAGTTCTTCATTGAATAATAATGCTAATGGTCCACCTAAACCGCTTAAATTAATATCGATACCACAATGACCAGCAAAAGCCATCTCACATAGAGTGGTGATTAAACCACCATCACTACGGTCATGATAAGCCAACAATAAATCATCTTGTTTTAGCTGCTGTATCGCATAGAAAAATTTCTTTAATGACTTCGGATCATCCAAGTCTGGACCATGATGACCAACTTGACTATAAACTTGTGCAACAGCTGAAGCTGCCAAACGGTTATGGCCTTTACCTAAATCAATATAGATCAGATCTGTGTCACCATGATCAGTCCGTAATTGTGGTGTACATGTTCTAGCTGCATCAGTTACTGGAGAAAAAGCAGTCACAATCAATGATAATGGTGATATTACCGACTTGGTCTCACCCTTCTCTTGCCAAACTGTTTTCATCGATAGAGAATCTTTACCAACAGGAATTGCAATCCCTAACTCGGGACATAATTCCATACCTACCGCTTTTACAGTGTCATATAGTGCAGCATCTTCACCAGTGTGACCACATGCTGCCATCCAATTTGCAGATAATTTAATATCACCTATTTGACTAATAGATGCCGCAGCGATATTGGTAATAGCCTCACCAACAGCCATGCGACCAGATGCAGGGGCATCAATCAATGCTAATGGAGCACGTTCACCCATTGACATGGCTTCACCATCAAAGCCATGATGATCTGCCAGAGTAACGGCACAATCAGCAACGGGTACTTGCCATGGCCCAATCATTTGATCCCGAGCTACCAAGCCAGTCACACTACGATCACCGATGGTGATCAAGAAACTTTTACTTGCAACTGCTGGCAGTTTCAATACTCTTTCCAATGCTTGATCAACCTTAACATCAGTTAAATTAAGCTCTGGCTTACTAAAGGTATGATGTTTGACATCACGTAACATTTTGGGTGGTTTACCTAGTAATAATGACAACGGCATATCGACCGGATTGTTGTCATTATCAGCATCGCCAACTAATAAATGTTGCTCTTCAGTGACTTGTCCAACAACAGCCCATGGACAACGTTCGCGTTCACAAATCGCCTGAAATTGTTCAAGCTCATCCGGAGAAATCCCTAACACATAACGTTCTTGAGACTCATTACACCAAATTTCCATTGGCGACATACTAGATTCATCATTTGGAATTATACGTAATTCAAATTGACCGCCACGACCGCTATCGTCAACCAGTTCAGGGAATGCATTAGAAAGACCACCAGCACCAACATCATGAATAGCAATAATTGGATTATTGTCATCCAGAGCTACACAACGATCAATCACTTCCTGACAACGACGCTCCATTTCTGGGTTGCCACGTTGTACTGAGGCAAAGTCCAAACCCTCTTCACTCGTTCCTGATGTTACAGATGATGCGGCACTACCACCTAGGCCAATCAGCATGGCAGGGCCACCTAATACGATCAACTGGACACCTGGTTCAAAAATATTCTTTTTAACATGTTGAGGTCGAATCGAACCCATCCCACCTGCCACCATAATCGGCTTATGGTAACCACGTCTTCAAAACCATCTGCAGAAGGTACTAATTCCTCATAGGTACGAAAATAACCACATAAGTTAGGACGACCAAACTCATTATTAAATGCTGCACCACCCAAAGGGCCTTCAAGCATAATATCCCGTGCAGAGGCCATC
>QNEY01000238.1 GCA_003645385.1 Gammaproteobacteria bacterium
AAGGTGAAGCTTGGTTGCATGGTGCCCATATTTCACCATTACTATCAGCCTCAACACATATCCACCCTGATAATATTCGTAGACGAAAACTATTATTGAATCGTATAGAACTAAATAGACTGATTGGTGCTGTTGACCGCAAAGGTTACACCATCGTACCTGTTGCTATGTATTGGAAAAAAGGACGGGCAAAACTTGAAATTGCTTTAGCAAAAGGTAAGCAACACCATGACAAGCGAGCTGCAGCTAAAGATCAAGACTGGGCACGTGAAAAAGCTCGTATCTTTAGGAATAAATAACAAATTACCTGACAGCGAACCATTCGGTCATTTATAATGTCACAATCGTAATACTTTAAGGGGACGACCTGGCTTCGACGTGGGTTACAAAACTTAAGGTGCATGCCGAGTATGTTGGTTCTTCTCGTAAAACAGACTGACAAAATGATAGTTGCAAACGATAACAACTACGCCCTAGCAGCTTAAGCCTGCTAGCCTTTGACTGAAGCCGTGCTTATGCGTTCAGATTTCAGAGGTCGATCTCATAAGATAAGCTTGACGTATGCTTGGTACTGATGGACTAAAACCTTAACAAGATCGCTATTTGTTTTCCCTGTTCATCGGGTAGCTTATAGTTAAAATAATAGATGGAATAAGCATGTAGAGCTGAAAGCGGAGGATTTGCGGACGCGGGTTCGATTCCCGCCGTCTCCACCATTTACAAAAAAACCACCTTAGGGTGGTTTTTTTGTTTGGTTTGTATGAAATTGATGTTCAGACTAAATAATTTAAAAACTTTCCGTGGTGTAGCGATAGGATTTGATTTTTGTTGACCACTCATCAAGTGGCAGGCCAGCCTTATTTTTGAGATGTTTTATAAAATCAACTGGATTAGGTAGCGATTCCCATACTGATGGTAAAAATGTGGCACGATGCACACCGTCATCTAGAATTAGGCCATCAATATCAGGACGAAGCTGTTCAATTAAATCTGCTTCTGATGAACAGGGTATTATTTCTGCTGGATTAAGAATGGAGATATGAATACTGAGATCATTTATTTCGTCTTCAATTAAAGGTGGAAATCGTGGATCTGAAAACGCCGCTGCATAGCTGTTTGCAGCAATATCTTCAGCTAGTGGTCTGCATGCTTCTAACATACCAATACAACCACGTAATTTCCCCTGTTTTTCCAAGGTTACAAAGGTAGCTCGTTGTACAATAAGTTCATCAGAAAATGTAGTGACATCAACGTGCAATGGCAGACCATATTTCAGACCATATACAATAGATTTTTTGGCCAAATCTTTCAATATTTTTTGGTGCTTATCAGATAGCATCATGCCACCTCGGTAAATGAATAGGCACCATAACCGACTACTTTATCTTTGCTTCCAGCTGTGTCACCAGAGTTTCTCAAATCAAGAATGCTAGCTTTCATAGGATGATGTTGAGCAAATGTAAGCAACCCTCTTATACCAACAGAACCACAGGCATGCTGTGAATCTATTGTGGCTACATCCATATTCAGGATAGCTTGTGAGGTGATTTGATCAAGTAGTTGTGCCGTCTGATAATCATGATAGTGACTAAGATCGGAGCTGATAACGAATAAAGTTTCAGGGCCACCCCAAAGTGTTTTTATAACTTCAGCTATAAGTTTGGGGCTTGCATCTCCAGCTACAATTGGCACAATTGAGAAGTCATCTAATATATATTGCAAGAAAGGCAGTTGAACTTCCAAGCTATGTTCAGCAGCATGAGCCGCATCAATTTTATGTACACCTTCTATGTCTAATAATTTAGCTTGAGCAATCTTATCGATAGCTATCCGGCCAAGTGGAATATCGAAATAATCTGCATTACTTATAGCAACACCGCTAAAGCCAACACGATGTGAAGGTCCAATTATCACTACACGTTTGATAAGGTGATGTGATTGTTTAAGAAGCGCAAAAGCACTGGCTGCGATTGGGCCTGAAAAGATGTAACCAGCATGAGGTACGATAAGCACTTTGGGGCTTGCGGTATCTGAGGACAAAGAAATTTGGCTAAGATCTCGTTCAATCATGTCGTTGAGAGTCTCGGGATCAGCTGGATAAAATGAGCCAGCAACGGCAGGTGATCTTATATTTTCCATTATGATCTCCTAAAGGAGTAGTATTATTTTTAGTATCCTGCTGGCATTCGATGATTGCAAGATTTTTTTGACGATCGTTTGAGAGGTGTAGCGATGAGTAACTCAATCAATACAAGTGAAAGATTCCCTGACTCTGTGGCAACTAAATATTGGCATCGGTTGGATGACGGCCGAGTGCAATGTGATCTATGTCCTCGTTTTTGCAAAATGCATTCTGGTCAACGTGGTTTGTGTTTTGTTCGGGCCAATCAAGATGACGCAATAGTGTTGACAACTTGGGGGCGCTCTAGTGGATTTGCTGTTGATCCGATAGAAAAAAAACCACTTAATCATTTTCTACCAGGTACGCCGGTTCTGTCGTTTGGGACAGCAGGCTGTAATCTTGCCTGTAAATTCTGTCAAAACTGGGATATCAGTAAATCCAGAGAAATGGACACGCTGATGGTAAAAGCGACACCCGATATGATTGCCAACAAAGCTAAAGACTTGGGTTGTCGTAGTGTGGCCTACACCTATAATGACCCAGTCATTTTTCACGAATATGCTATTGACGTCGCACAAGCATGTACTGAGCAGGGCATCAAAAATGTGGCTGTCACTGCTGGTTATGTCTGCCCTGAACCACGAGCAGAATTTTATCGTTACATGGATGTGGCTAATATTGATTTAAAAGCTTTTACAGACAAGTTTTATCACAAATTGACAGGTTCACATTTGCAGCCGGTATTGGACACGCTCGAATATATTAAACATGAAACAGACGTGTGGTTAGAACTGACCACGCTAATCATTCCCGGTGAAAATGACTCAGAAGAAGAAATTGAACAAATGACTCAGTGGGTAGTTCAACATCTGGGACCTGATGTGCCTATGCACTTTTCAGTTTTTCATCCAGAATGGAAAATGATGGATACACCATCAACACCACCTGAAACAGTATTAAGAGCAAGACAAATTGCCATCAATAATGGTGTTCATTATGCCTATGTAGGGAATATGCATGACAAGCACGGTGATAGCAGTTGGTGTTATAACTGCGGTGCTTTGTTAATTGGTCGAGACTGGTATGAACTTAGCGAATGGCAATTAACAACGGATGGATGTTGTTTGGAGTGCGGCACTCGTTGTGCTGGTGTATTTGAAGCGCAGCCTGGAACTTGGGGTGCTAAAAGAGTTTCTGTAAATATGTAATCGAAATACACTAGAGTTATAA
>QNEY01000239.1 GCA_003645385.1 Gammaproteobacteria bacterium
GGGTGGTTATGCCGGCTATGTATGGTCATCATACGGAATAGCCGCGATCGTCTTATTTCTAAATGCATTTTCATCTTGGCGCAGATATCAGTCTATTTTGCACCGTTTAAAACGACTAGAGAGTAAGTAATTATGAGTCCTAAGCAAAAGCAACGTTTTGTATTAGTCAGTTTATTAGTGGTCGGTTTAGGGACAGGAATTGGTTTGGTACTGATGGCTTTGAATGAAAATATTAATTTGTTTTTCTCACCAAGCCAAGTCGTGGCAGGTGAAGTGCCAGCAGGTCAGCACTTTCGAATTGGTGGGATGGTCACTGAAGGCAGTGTTGAACAAGTAGAAGGTGAGTTAACGGTTCGGTTTGCTCTCAATGATAGCGTACAGGAAGTACTGGTCGAATATAACGGTATTTTGCCTGATTTATTTCGAGAAGGTCAGGGCATTGTGGCTGAGGGCAAGTTGGATGAGTCTGGCACGTTTATAGCAAAACAAGTATTGGCAAAGCACGATGAAAATTATATGCCGCCAGAGGTTGAGAAAGCTTTAAAAGAAAGCGGTAGCGATTACTACAACAAAGAGATAAAACAATGATCCCTGAATTAGGCCATTTTGCCTTGATCTTGGCACTTTGTGTCGCTTTGGTCCAAGCCATTATTCCTGGTGCAGGGATGTTGATACAGCGATCAGACTGGATGGCAGTTGCCAAACCTGCAGCAATTATCCAGTTTGTACTGGTGCTGGCGGCTTACAGTATTTTGACCTACTCTTTTATCGCCGATGACTTTTCCATACTCTATGTAGCTAACACTTCAAATTCAGCTTTACCACTGATTTATAAAATTTCAGGTGTATGGGGTTCGCATGAAGGCTCTTTACTGCTTTGGGTTTTCATACTGAGTCTTTGGACAGTAGCCATTGCTATTTACGGCAAGCGTTATCCAACAGATTTGACGGCAGGCATTGTGTCGGTATTAGGTTTTATCAGCATTGGTTTTTTACTGTTTACCTTATTCACTTCCAATCCTTTCATACGACATTTTCCTTCACCTCTAGATGGTGCTGATCTCAATCCCTTATTACAAGATCCTGTAATGGCTATCCATCCACCGATGTTGTATATGGGCTATGTGGGCTTTGCGATACCATTTGCTTTTGCAATCACAGCTTTGGTGCAAGGACGATTAGATACCGCATGGGCACGTTGGGTTAGACCATGGACATTGGGAGCTTGGGTTTGCCTAACTGCGGGCATCACTCTAGGTAGCTGGTGGGCTTATTATGAATTAGGCTGGGGTGGTTGGTGGTTCTGGGATCCCGTAGAAAATGCTTCCTTTATGCCTTGGTTAGTAGGTACAGCATTGATTCATTCTTTAGCAGTCACAGAAAAACGCCATGCATTACGGAACTGGACATTACTGTTAGCGATTATTAGTTTTTCATTGAGTTTGCTAGGTACATTCTTGGTTCGCTCGGGTGTATTAACATCGGTGCATGCTTTTGCTGCGGATCCAACACGTGGCATTTTTATCTTAATCTTCCTCGGCTTAGTAGTCGGAATTTCATTTACCTTGTTTGCGATTCGCTCTTGGCAGTTACGCACGACAACGACTTTTAGTTTGGTATCACGAGAAATGGCCTTGATGACCAACAGTGTATTTTTGTTGATTGCCATGGTCACGATATTGTTAGGCACTCTGTATCCACTAATTTTAGAAGCACTAACAGGCGATAAAATCTCAGTAGGCGCACCTTACTTTAGCCGGGTATTTATTCCGTTAATGGTTCCGGTGGTATTTTTAATGGCGGTTGGACCTTTCATCCGCTGGCTAGATCAAGCCATGAAAGACTTAGTCACTCGTTTAACAAAACCCGCGGTTGTCACTGTTGTAGTTGCCACCTTATTGGTATTTATCCTGCCAGGAAAAGCGACTGGTGTTGCTTGGTTTGGCTTGTTATTAGCATTCTGGGTGTTGAGTACTTGTATCGTGTTAATAAAACATCGTTTACGTAACAGTAACAATGTTTGGCAAAGTTTGACTCAAATTCCATTCGGTTGGTATGGCATGATTGCCGCCCACCTTGGCTTGGTATTTGTCGTGGTCGGGATTGCTTTATCCAGTGTTTATAGCCAAGAATTAGATGTTTATTTAACTCCAGGTGAAAATAGAACCCTAGGCGAATATCGCTTTGAATTTGTTGGAGTTGAACGTAAGGCTGGCCCTAACTATTCAGCTGATGTTGGCACCGTTGATGTTTATCAGAACGAACAGCAAATCATGACCTTGTATCCAGAAAAGCGGATCTACAATGTGCGACAAAATATCATGACCGAGGCGGCAATTCATTCCAACTTGCTACGAGACCTTTATGTTTCATTAGGTGAAGCAAGAGGTAATACTGATACAGCTGCTTGGTCAGTTAGACTCTATTACAAACCATTTATCTTATGGATTTGGTTGGGTGGTTTTGTCATGGTCCTAGGGGGGCTGCTAGCCTTGTTTGACCGACGTTACCGTATGGAGGTTAAACAGAAATCATTAAGCGTAGGTGGTGAATATGTCACAGCTAACTGAAAATAAAGAAAGCAAGCCAAAGTTTGGGCTGAATTTATTGCCGTTAGCCATCTTTGTTGTGCTAATGATATTTTTCTTTGTCGGACTTGGTTTGAATCCACGTTTAGTTCCTTCACCTTTGATCGATCAGCCTGTACCTGACTTTTCCTTACCCAAACTAAAACAGCCTGACGTCATGTTTCAACAAATGGATTTACAAGGTGAAGTCAGTTTAGTAAATATTTGGGCCACATGGTGTACTTCATGTCGTCAAGAGCACGAAGTACTGCTGTAAATTGCCGTAAGTGAAGAAGTATCTATTTATGGTCTATTTTATAAAGACGATCCAACGAATGGTAGTATTTGGCTGAAAAACTTAGGCGATCCATATCGTGCTAATGCGGTAGACAGAGATGGACGGATCGGAATTGAGTGGGGTGCTTACGGAACACCAGAAACATTTATTATCGATAAGCAAGGGATCATTCGTTATAAACATGTAGGACCAATACGCTGGCAAGACTGGCAAACTGTACTATTACCGATGATCCAAAAACTAAGAGCAGCTGATGATGCGTAAACTTTCTTTCATGATGGTGTGTTTATTCCTGACGCTACCAGTGTTAGCCGAAGTAGCAGGTTATTCTTTCGAAAGTGAACAGCAAGAGCAGCGATTTATGGACCTATCAGAGAAATTACGTTGCCTAGTTTGTCAAAATCAAAGCTTAGCTGATTCGAATGCAGGCTTAGCTCGTGATTTACGAACAGAGTTATACGAGCAAGTCATAAAAGGTAATTCAGAA
>QNEY01000240.1 GCA_003645385.1 Gammaproteobacteria bacterium
ACCTTATATTAAATGTGGGGTTAAACCTCCATACATCCCAAGTATCGACTATACTGACCAGCAGATAGCACCCCGATATTTGTGCCTATATATGTGTGATTTTTGCCTTTATAGGCGCGCATTTTATACCACAAAAGCTAATAAATAACAATGAAAAGTAAGTCCGACATTTAGGGCATTATCTTTAAATTATTTATACACTACCGTCATCTATATCTACATATTCATATCGGTATAAAATCCAGTTCTGGTTGTTTGACCAATTTTACGGCAAAATACCCCACTAATTACGTATATTATTATGCAGGAATATTTCACACATGGCTGTTAGCATTAAAACTACAGATGAAATTGAAAAAATGCGAGTTGCTGGACGTCTTGCTGCCGAAGTATTAACAATGATCGCATCTCATGTACAGGCAGGCGTCACTACTGATGAATTAGACCAGATCTGCCATCAATATATTATCAATGAACAACAAGCCATCCCTGCACCACTAAATTATCACGGATTCCCAAAGTCAATCTGCACCTCAGTCAATCATGTTATTTGCCATGGTATTCCTGGCAATAAAAAGCTTAAAGATGGTGACATCATCAATATCGATATTACTGTGATTAAAGATGGCTATCATGGTGATACCAGTAAGATGTTTCATGTGGGTAAGACATCTATTATTGCCCAACGTTTGTGCAACAATTCACGCGAAGCAATGTTGATTGGTATTGCTCTGGTCAAACCGGGTATCCAATTAGGCGATATTGGCCATGCTATTCAAAAACATGCTGAAGACCAAAACTTTTCAATCGTACGTGAATACTGTGGCCATGGCATTGGCAAGGTCTTTCATGAAGATCCTCAGGTACTTCATTACGGTAGCCCAGGTACCGGCTTGACACTTGAAGCAGGCATGACATTCACTATCGAACCGATGGTTAATGTCGGAAAACCCCATATCAAACAGCTCCCTGATGGTTGGACAGTTGTCACTAAAGATCGATCACTGTCAGCTCAATGGGAGCATACCATTCTGGTTACTGATGATGGTCATGAAATTCTGACTTTACGCAATGATGAAGTTATTTAAGCAATGTCGGAAAAACTATTATCACTCTGGCAACTTGAAGCCAACACAACTCCTGAACCTGACACCAGTGAAAGCAAATTCTATCGTGATGCCCTTTTGGAAGGACAGAAATACCTACAACAACAATTTGAACAACAAGTTGATATTGTCCAGTTAGTCCATCAGCGCGCTGCCTTTGTTGATCAGGTTTTACAACAACTATGGCACCACCACCTTGGTGAATATTTTCCCATTAACCTAATTGCAGTAGGAGGATATGGTCGAGGAGAACTCCATCCTTATTCTGATATTGATTTATTAATACTCCTTGATGAATCGATATCTGAGCATCTACCAGACTGTCTTTCAGATTTCCTAACTCAACTATGGGATGTTGGACTCGAAATTGGCCACAGTGTACGGACAATTCAAGAATGTCGAGAACTGGCAGAAAATGACATTACTATTGCAACCAACCTTCTCGAAACCCGATTATTATGTGGTCAACAATCCTTATTTTCTGCCTTACAACTGCTCACTATTACTAATAAAACTTGGGATACCAAACGTTTTTATTTGGCAAAAAAGCAAGAACAGCAACAGCGTCATCTGAAATATAATGACACAGCCAATAATCTTGAACCCAATATCAAAGAATCACCCGGTGGTTTACGTGATCTACAAGTCATTAGTTGGGTCGCACAACAACACTTTGACGTCACAAACCTACATGGTTTAAACCAAAAAGGTTTTTTAGCTAACAATGAATATGAGGCGTTAGATAAAGCTAAACGTTTTCTTTGGCGAGTTCGATTTGCACTGCATGTTCAAGCCAATCGTAAAGAAGAAAAGCTGATGATTGACCACCAACGTGAGCTGGCCAAACAATTTGGTTATCAAGATACAGAATATCGTCTCGCCGTTGAGCAGTTCATGAAAGATTACTACCTCTGTGCACGTTCAGTAGGTCAAATGAATGAATTACTATTGCAACTATTTGAAGAAAATATCATCCTTGCTGATGAATCACGCCATATTGAGCCAATCAACAGACGGTTTCAGAACCATAATGGTTATCTAGAAACAATCAACTCCGGTATTTTTGCTTTTTATCCCTATGCAATGCTGGAATTATTTCTAATATTGGAACAACATCCTGAGCTAAAAGGTGTCCGTGCTGATACTATTCGTCAGCTTCATGCCCATATTCATTTGTTCGATTCACGATTTCGAGATGATATCCAAAGTCGTAGTTTATTCATGGAGATCATTCGTCAACCCAAAGGTATTACCCATGAATTCCGACGGATGAATAAGTTGGGTGTGCTCGGTGCATATTTACCTGCTTTTGGACAAATTGTCGGTCAGATGCAACATGACCTTTTCCATATTTACACTGTCGATGAACACACCTTATTTCTGGTAAGGAACTTACGTCGCTTTTCATGTCCTGAATTTAAAGACGAATTTCCTCTTTGTTCTGAAATTTTTTACCAGTTACCTAAACCTGAACTACTTTATATAGCTGGACTGTTTCATGATATAGCCAAAGGTCGTGGAGGAGATCATAGTAAATTGGGGGTTGTTGATGCAGCAGAATTTTGCAAACAACACAGTCTCAGTGAATTTGATACTGACATAGTCAAATTTCTAGTCCGCCAACATCTTATTATGTCAGCTACCGCCCAAAAGCAAGACATAAATGATCCTGATGTTATCAAGACATTTGCTGATATTGTGAAAACAACAGACCGATTGAATTACCTTTATTTGTTAACCGTTGCAGATATTCGTGCAACCAATAATAACTTATGGAACGGTTGGCGCGATTCGCTACTAAGACAGCTCTACCACGCAAGTAAACAGTATCTTGAACACAGTGAAAAAATCGCCAAGAATACCGCAGAAAAAAGTAAACAACGTTGGCAGCAAGCTTTACAGCAACTTGTTTTTCAATCATGGCCAGAACAACAAGTCACGCAATTGTGGCAGCACTATGAGTCTGATTATTTCCTACGCCACACTACCGATGATATTGTCTGGCAAACAGCCTATCGACTCCGTCATTCAGCAATATCAACACTGATTAATACTAGAAAGTATGGTCAAGAAAACACTATAGAGATCTTTATCTGTACCAAAGACAAGCCGCGTGTTTTTGCTGCTACCACAGCCTGTCTAGAACAGCTCCAACTCGATATTCTAGATGCCAAAATTAATTCAACATCCGATGGCAATACACTGAACACCTATATCGTTAATGGCG
>QNEY01000241.1 GCA_003645385.1 Gammaproteobacteria bacterium
GCAACAGCCATTGCAACAGGTGGTGCATTAACACTTAATGGGACAGATGTAACTTTAACAGGTGCTGAAACCACAGTTACGGAAATTGTTAATGCAATTAATGCTGTTGCGAATGATTCTGGTGTTACAGCCCAGAAATCTTCATCGTTAGATGTAGCACTTGCTTTTTCTAATGCCAACAGTGATACAGTAACAGTGAATGGTGTCGATGTGTCATATACTGCTGGTGCTACTATTGACACCCTCATAGCGGATATCAATGCTGTTTCTGGTCAAACTGGAGTTACTGCAAGCAATGTTGCTGGTGAAGTTTCATTATCAAGTGATAACGCAGCTGACTTCACACTAACAACAACAAACACTGCACTTGGTGGTGGTGCTATTGCTGGTGAAACATATTCAGCAGGTATTCTTTTATCTGCAGATATAGGTACAACTACCGATCCAGATGACACAATTCTTATTGCCGGTGCTGGTGATGGTAACTATGGTATAGATGAGACAGAAGTTACTAATGCTAGAAATATTTTAAATGATGTTAGTGTCTTGACAGGGGCAGATGCAACTGCTGCCTTGTTGACATTAGACTTTGCCCTTAATCAAGTAAGTGGCCAGCGATCTGAATTAGGTGCAGTTCAAACTCGTTTTGAATCAACAATAGCTAATTTGTCAATTACATCTGAGAATGCATCATCAGCACGTAGCCGTATTCTTGATGCTGACTTTGCAGCTGAAACTTCAAACTTGACTCGTGCATCAATCTTGCAACAGGCAGGTACTGCAATGTTAGCGCAAGCTAATGCATTACCACAAAATGTATTGAGCTTGTTGGGATAAGAGGAAGCGTATAATGGTGAGCCTATGATCAGGCTCACCATTCTTCGTTAGGATAAGGAGAATACGTTATGGAAATTACTAACAGTCTAATTAACTCAGCTACTTTGGAAGGTGTTTCACCAACCAAAGTTTCTGCCGTTATGACTGAAAAAATTAATAAAGACAAACCATTAAGCCCAACAGTTGTGGTTGAGGAAAAAAACTCTGTCCTTGAAAATACTCAAGGCCAGGAAAATAATTTGCAAGATGCTGTTAGCCAAATCAATGACTATGTTCAAAATATACAACGCAGTTTGCAGTTCACTGTCGATGAGGAAAGCGGTAGAGATGTGGTGACGGTATTAGATACAAAAACCGAAGAAATTATTCGCCAGTATCCATCGGAAGAGGTATTGGCTTTTGCAAGACAATTAGCTCAACAAAAAGAAGAAGCAATAAGCTTATTTAGTTCACGTGTTTAACGTGAGTTAATGGGATAAAATTATGGCGATCACATCAGCAGGTATAGGTTCAGGATTAGATATTGGTGGTTTAGTTTCACAGCTGGTTGCTGCTGAGGGCCAACCTGCTTTATTTCGCCTGAATTCAAAAGAAGCTCGACTACAGGCTGATCTCTCTGGGGTCGGAACTTTAAAAAGTGCACTTAGCCAATTTCAGGATAGTGTGAAAGCACTGAATGATTTGGAAACATTTCAGTCACGTAGAGCAACATCCAGTGATGCAGAGCTATTTTCGGTTTCGGCAGATACTAGTGCAGTAGCTAGTTCTTATAGTATTGAAGTTATGCAACTTGCTGAATCAGCTAAACTACGCTCGGGTGACTTCTCATCAGAAACAGAGGTTGTTGGTACGGGTACCTTAGACATTTCATTAGGTGCTGACACTTTTCAGCTCACAATTGATGGCACAAACAATATCTTAGCAGATGTACGTGATGCGATTAATTCGGCATCTGATAATCCCGGTATTCAAGCATCAATTATTAATATTGATAGTGGTACTCGATTGATTCTTACTAGTGAAAAAGTGGGTTCAGCTAATACGATTGATATTGTTGCAACAGATGATGATGCCATAGATGGTTTTGATCTGACTCAATTAAGTACGGCAAATTTAACCACTATTCAAGTTGCACAAGATGCTATTATTGAAGTTGATGGTCAGACTGCAACTCGTGATAATAATAGTTTTTCTGATGTAATTACCGGAGTTAATTTTACGCTTAATAAAGCAGATGTAGGAGTGGTTGAAACCCTAACTGTTGCGTTGGACTCGGGTAGCGTGAAATCGAAGGTGGATGATTTTGTAACTGCTTATAATTCATTAGCAGATACCATGAAAACGTTGTCAGCTTATGATCCCGATTCTGGTAGGGCAGGTGCTCTGCAAGGCGATTCATTATTACGTGGTGTGCAAAATCAAATTCGTCAAACATTAACTAGCGGTGTAGCGGGGCTTGATTTTGGTACCTTAGCAGAAGCAGGAGTTACCACTAATGAAGCAGGACATTTAGAAGTTGACTCAGATAAGTTAGACGATGTGATAGATAATGATTTTACTGCAATCTCACAACTTTTTGCCTCTGAAAATGGCTTGGCTAACTCATTAGATACAATATTGGAAGCTTATATCTCATCGGGTGGCACCTTGAGTTCACGTACAGAAAGCATTCAGTCACGAATTGATTTGATTGATGATGATCGATCACGTTTGAATACTCGTTTAGCCGCATTAGAAGCTCGTTATACTGCTCAATTTACCGCAATGGATATCTTAGTTTCACAATTACAAAGCTTAGGTAGTGCTTTGACTGGGCAACTTGCTGGTCTCCCTAAACCAAACTCAATCAATAATAATTAATTTGCAATAAATGAGATTGCTAAAATTATAAAAAAGCCACGATAATACAGTGGCTTTTTTATGTGGACTTTTTTAACAAGTTTAACTAAAGATAGCCTTTATTGTGTCGATAAAGATATTAACAGCAACATCATGGTGATGAGCTGAATATTATGGAAAAGGATACAGATATGAATGCCAGTCTAGCCATGCAGCAATATCGCCATAACCATGTCCAAGGTGGTGTCGACGAAGCTTCTCCTCATCGTTTAGTTCAGATGTTAATGGAAGGTGCATTAGAAAAAATAATGGCCGCAAAAGGTTTTATGGCTAATAAGGATATTGCAAAAAAAGGTGAGCATATCAGTTGGGCCATTTCAATTATTGATAGTTTACGTTCATGCTTGAATGTTGAACTAGGTGGTGAAGTTGCACAGAATTTAACTGATTTATACGGCTATATGGAACAGCGATTACTAGAAGCAAATATTAAAAATGATCCAACAATACTGGATGAAGTAGGTCAGTTGATCATTCAAATCAAGTCTGGCTGGGACCAAATTCCTGAAGAATATCATCACACAAGCTCGGGAAATTAATCACACAGATGATCCCTGAATTCAAATTAGTTCTAGAC
>QNEY01000242.1 GCA_003645385.1 Gammaproteobacteria bacterium
CCCACCATGCGTTCGACTTCTTTACGTGAGGCGACAGCAACAGGAGCGATAGACTGAGCATCACAATATTTTCTCAGTAGAGCCATTAGAGCATCAACAACGGCATCTTGCTGATTGTTGAGTGGTTTAGTCTTTTTCAATATTGGCCATTGATCTTTAGGCAATACTTTTGCTTGTTTTATTAGATCTAAAATTATGTCGCCATGGCGTTCAATAATACGACTTTCAAGCCCTCGAATAAGACTAAGTTTATCGGTAGATTCAGGGCTGAGTTTGGCAAGATCGATTAAAATATCATCTTTTAATATCCAGCGACGCGGACGATTTGATTTGATAGCGCGTTGTTCACGCCATGCTGCAAGTTTTTGCAAAACAGCAAGTTGTACACCTTTTAGGCGGCCAGCACCTTTAATTTTTTTCCAAATATTATCTGGATCAGGTTTATACGCTACTGGAGAGCTTAAGTTTGCAAAGTCATCATCGAGCCAGTGAAAACGATTCTTTTCCTCAAGTTGTTGCAACAGTAGTTTGTATACATCACGTAAATAACGGACATCATCTGCAGCATAGTCAATTTGAGCAGGATCAAGCGGACGTTTAGTCCAATCTGTACGAGAATGTGCTTTATCTAAGTCTACATTGAGGCACTTTTTGACCAAGTTGCCATAACCAATTTGATCGCCGTAGCCTAATACAGTAGCAGCCAATTGAGTGTCAAAAATAGGTACAGGCAAGTCATCTCGTAATAGATAGAATAATTCCAGATCTTGGCGGGCAGCATGGAATACCACAGTGATACCGGGATTGTATATTAAGTCTAGAATTGGACTTAAGTCGGTTAATAGCAAAGGGTCAATACAGGCAATATGATCTTCAGTAGCAACCTGAATTAAACATAACTGCGGGTAATAGGTTTTTTCACGTAAAAATTCGGTATCGACTGCCATCCATGTTGTATCAGCAATTTTCTGACAAAACGTGACTAAATCAGCTTCTTGAGTAATAAATTCGATAGTCATTCGGATCTTCTTGCAAAAGGCTGACAGTATAGCGAGTTTTTAAGGGGAACTCATCGTCCGTGCAAGCAGAGTAATATCAGAAATGGCTTCAACGATAATTTGTGGCTGTTGTTGGGGTATATCATGACCACTGTGATTAGCAAAAATATGCTGACTAATAGGTGATAAACGTGTCAGATCTTGTTGTAATTTGATCCATATCTTTTCACGATGTTCTGCATTGGCACTCCCAGACCATTCTGCTTTTCCTCGACTAATTACAATTAAGGGTACCGTTGGAATATTTCCATAGAGCTGGACTTGCCGTGAACTTTGATACAAGGCCGAAATTTCTTCACTTGCAGTCCGATAAGCATGGTCACGCAGAACTTGTGGCTTTGTATTGTCAGAGGTATTTTTTCCTTGTTTGGCGACAATGACAATATTGCGACGACTTTTGTGAGGTGGAGGTAATTTTATGTTTAATTGTTCGTATTGTAATTCATGTGATGATTCAACGAGTATCAATCCCGCAATTTCATCAGGGCGTGCTGCAGCAAATAGTCTCAGGTTAAAACCACCAAAGGAATGACCGACTAGGATATAAGGAGGGAGAATCTCCGCTTGATCAAGTAGTAATCCTAATTCGTACGCAATACGTTTGCTACTACGAGGCCTTGGACCGTAATCACTCCAGCCATAACCAGAACGATCATAAATACAGGTTCGTGTTATGGCGGCTGAGAGTTGAAGAATATCTTGCCAGTCTGATGAGTCATCACCTAAGCCCGTGTCGATAATGACTGTGGGTTTTCCCTCGCCCATACAGTTAATATGAAGTCGGTGACTACCGATATCATAACGATTACCAGGCATAGGTGGCATATCAGCAGCCCAAATAGAGGTGATGAATCCTCCGCAGATAAATATCAACAAACTTAGAAATACAGACATGCGTCACCCCCCTGATACATGTTTGGTACTTATATAACTGACGAATTAAATGCTTTAAAGTTTCAATTACGTTTGAAGTTGCTCAATCTTGCTTTCAATATCCTGTTGTGAAAAAGGCCACAGAAGTTCACTGCCATCAATAAATTTTACTACCGGAATAGTAGTGCCATAGTGTTCAACAAGTACATCATCATCACCAATTTCAGTGTAGTTGATTCTTAGCTTATATTTATTAGATAGGTCTTGTAATATGACATCAGCAAGCTCACAAAGGTGGCATCCTGCGGTGGTGTAGAGAATTATTGTGATCATTTTTCTAATAAGCGAGGCATGAGTTCTACAAAGTTACATGGACGGTGGCGAGCATCAAGTTGTTCTTTGAGTATGTCATTCCAACCTGTTTTACAAGCTCCTGATGAACCCGGTAAACAGAAGATAAACGTTCCATTGGCAACTCCACCTAAGGCTCGAGATTGAATGGTGGATGTGCGAATATCGTGATAGGAAATTTGACGGAACAATTCACCAAAACCTTCAATTTCTTTATCAAATAAGATTTTTACTGCCTCTGGAGTACCATCACGACCAGTTAAGCCTGTTCCACCTGTTGTAATGATTGCCTGAATATCAGGATCAGCAATCCACTTTGAAATGATAGCGCGGATCTGATATCTATCATCAACAACAATTTGTTGGTCAGCAAGATGATGGTCGGCATTCAATATACATTCACGAAGAACCTTTCCTGAAGTATCGTTTTCTATAGTGCGTGAATCAGAAATAGTTAACAAGGCGATGTTGACGGGGATAAATTGTTTTTCCATGAAGTGTCTCTCAGTAAATATAGGTGATGCTCAGTATAGTCACCGGCGTGACTTAGATCTAGAATGAATTAGGAGTATTTAAGGTGAAAAAATTAGTGTTAGTGACGGCAATGGCAACATTGATCAGTGCGTGTGCAACAGATGATCCGAATCAGAAAGCTAAAACAGGTGCGGCAATTGGCGCCGCTGCAGGAGCAGTTGTGGGTTATGCCATTGATGATGGTGCTGGTGGCTTACTTGTTGGTGCTGCTGTAGGTGCTGCTGCTGGTGCCGGTATTGGACACTATATGGATAATCAGCAAAAAGAGATGGAAGCAGCATTAGCTGAAGAACAGGCTCGTCATGATTTGGAAATTAAACGCTTACAAGATGAAACTTTAAAAATTGATATTTCTAGTGAAGTATCATTTGATTTTGATAGTGCTACATTGAAGCCTGCTTTTATTCCAACGCTAGAAAAAGTGGCTGAGATCTTGGCGAGATATCCCCGAACAGTGATTCATGTAGTTGGCCATACCGACAGCGTGGGCTCAGA